>JAHEYE010000204.1 GCA_023251695.1 Sphingobacteriaceae bacterium
GAAAGGATGTCCGCGGCTTAAACCGCTTACACCAGTTCGATAAAATAGAAATTGTTCAGATTGCACATCCCGATAAATCGTATGATATATTGGAGGAGATGAGAAATTATGTGGCGGGAATTTTGACAGAGCTGGAATTGCCGTTCCGTACTTTAAAATTATGCGGCGGCGACATGAGTTTTGCTTCGGCCTTAACGTATGATATGGAAACGTGGAGCGCAGCACAACAACGTTGGCTCGAAGTAAGTTCTGTTTCAAACTTTGAATCGTTTCAAACCAACCGATTAAAATGTCGTTTTAAAGGTGCCGACGGTAAAACACAATTAGCACATAGCCTTAACGGAAGCGCATTGGCTTTGCCAAGAATTGTTGCTACGATTTTAGAAAATAATCAAACGCCTGAAGGAATTAATGTTCCAAAAGTTTTAATTCCATATACCGGATTTGAAATAATAAATTAAAATGCGCCTTTCCGGTTTCATATTTATTTTACTTTCATTGATGTTCGTGAACTGTAAACACACAAATTATTATGAAAAGGAAACCGCCATACTTGATAGCACAAAAATAGTTTTGCAAGTAAAACTAAACGAACTCAAAAAATCGGAACAATCAATGGAGAATTTGCAATATTCAAAGTTTGAAACCTATAATTCGTTCCTAAAGAGTAACCTGAAAGACACCATCGGAAAATCAGAAGGCAACGCGCTCCAATTGTTTATTAAATCAGGCAATACTATAAACGAATTTATTAAGTTAAAATCCGAATTAATAAAACAAACCGAAGTAAGTATTACACAAATACAAAAATTATCATTCGACTTAAAGGAAAATAATGTTCAATTGAACGTAGTGCAATCCTATTTTAATTCTGAACGCGGCCATGCCGACGAACTCATAAAGACAATAGAACAAAACGTGAAAGTACTTAATCTTAGCCTGAACAATTACCGCAACTCGGTTCCAAAAACGGAAGAATATATTAGAAAGATAAATAACGGAGAATTACCAAAAGTTGTTGCGGACTCAACCCTTGAATAAAATGGCAATTAATTTTTCAAACACCCATATAGCTTTCAATCTAAAAAACAAAGTCAAAATTAAATCGTGGATTACTCTAGTGGCAAAAAAGGAAAAAGTGAACATAAAACAGATTAATTATACGTTTATGTCGGACGAAGAACTTCTTAAGATAAATTCCGAATATTTAAAACACACTACTTATACAGACATTATTACTTTTAATTATAACGAAGGAAAAAATATTTCAGGCGATATTTTTATCAGTATCCAAAGAGTAAAAGAAAACGCAGAAAAGTTTGACGTTAAATTCGAAGAAGAGCTTCAGCGCGTGATGATTCACGGGGTTTTACACTTGTGTGGATATAAAGACAAAACCAAAACCGATTCAGATTTAATGCGCCGTAAGGAAAACGCGTCGCTACACCTACTGAACAAGACTAAATAATGAGGCAATATACTTGTTTTTGTCAGCAAATAAGATATATTTGTTCAAAGGAATGCCTTCGGCATTACACAAAATTAAGAGCCATGAAAAAACTTTTACCCGCATTTTTGATTCTCATTTTTAGCAGCCATTTATTTTCGCAGAATACCGATGACGCTGCCGTTCAGATGTCGGCCGTTACCAACAGCGCCACGCCTTCAATAACCTTAAATTGGGTTGGCAACGCGACAACCACACAATACACCGTTTACCGTAAATTAAAAACAGGCATTTCATGGGGAACAGTTATGGCCACCTTAAGCGGAACGGTAAATCAGTATGTAGACAATACAGCAACGGTTGGAACAAATTATGAATACAGAGTAATAAGAACAGGAAGCGGTTATACCGGATACGGATATATTAATTCAGGGATAAACATTCCGGCCGTGGACAAAAAAGGAAAATTAATTTTGCTAGTCGATAGCACTTTTATTTCTTCCCTTGCTTCGGAATTGAAGAGATTGGAGGATGATTTAGAAGGCGATGGCTGGACCGTCATCCGTCATAATGTTTTGAGAAGCGGAACAGTGACGCATGTGAAATCTTTTGTGGTTACAGATTATACTGCGGACCCAACAAACACAAAAGCAGTTTTTATTGTAGGACACGTACCGGTTCCGTATAGCGGAAATATTAATCCCGATGGACATCCCGATCATTTGGGGGCATGGCCGACTGACACTTATTACGCTGATGTTAATGGAACGTGGACGGACGTGTCTGTAACTTCCACAACCGTATCTCCCGCAAGAACGCAAAATGTTCCGGGTGACGGAAAGTTTGATCAAAGTGCGATACCAAGTGATTTAGAATTACAAGCCGGAAGAGTGGATTTTGCAAACCTTCCTTCGTTTGCCGCAACAGAGCAAACACTTCTGAAAAACTATTTAGATAAAGATCATGATTTCAGAATGAAAATATTTTCTCCTCAAAAACGCGCAGTGATAGATGATAACTTTGGTTATTTCGGCGGAGAAGCGTTTGCGGCGAGCGGATACAAAAACTTCTCACCATTAGTTGGCTCATCAAATATTTTAGTTGGCGATTATTTTACCGACATGACAGCAGGAAGTTATTTGTGGGCTTATGGTTGTGGTGGCGGCACTTACACAAGCGCAGCCGGCATTGGTTCAACATCAAATTTTGCAACATCAAACTTACAAGGCGTGTTCTCAATGTTATTCGGTTCTTATTTTGGCGACTGGGATGCAACCGATGATTTTTTAAGAGCAGCGCTTGCACAAGGAAAAGTTTTAACGAATGTTTGGTCGGGACGTGCGCATTACCAATTACATCAAATGGGATTGGGAGAAAATATTGGTTATGGCGTTATGCAAACACAAAATAATATTGGAAGTGTTTATTTTGGAACATCGATTGGAATTACCGGCCGATGGGTACATCACGGTTTAATGGGAGATCCTACTTTGAAAAATGATATTGTCGGACCCGTGTCCAATGTTGTTGCAACAAAAGCCGGAAACAATTGTAACATTACCTGGAGCGCCTCCACCGAAACGACAATAGCAGGTTATAATATTTATATGAAGAACGATACCAATACGGCTTATGTTAAACTAAACGCATCTCCAATTATTGGAACTAACTATACAGATTTGTGTTTGTTGTATAAAGGTGTTTATAAATATATGGTTCGTACCTTAAAGCTAGAAACAACACCAAGTGGAACCTATTATAATTTAAGTGATGGTATTGCAGACACCGCAATGAATAATAATTATTTAAAAGTAAACGCGGCCTTTACAGTAAGCGCGGTTAGCAATACAGTTACATTAACCAACGCGTCTGCTGGAGCAACAACTTACGCGTGGGCTTTTGGCGACGGCGGCACTGCAACCACAACCAATACTGCACATACCTATACGGCAAATGGAACTTATACTATAACATTAATAGGATACAACAGCTGTAATAGCGACACTGCTAAAATAATAGTGACCATAACCACGGCAAGCGTTGATGAATTGGGACTAAATAATGGAGTTAATATTTATCCGAACCCCTCTGGAGGAAAAGTCATTTTTTCTGGCGGTAATCCGACAGACAATGTTTATGATGTCACGATTTATAATCTCGAAGGAAAAGAAATTTTCAGCCAAACCCGAATTAAACAACCTACTGAGATAGATCTATCCTCGATCGGCAGGGGAATTTATTTTGCAAGGATAAAAGACAAATCGGGAATTATTACCAGCAAAAAACTTATGATCGAATAAGCCTTTTCTGAAAAAGGGAACTAAAATATTTATCTCAGCACTTATTCTTATCGGCGGTGTTTTGGTATTCGCTGTGTTTTACGAAAAATACAAATTAAGGGAATTCATTTCTTTAATAGACTCCGATCCGTATTATGTTAAAGATGAAATAACAGGGCATGGCCACACAACAAATTTCAATACGTCTTATGCGTGGCCTGAGGGAGATTCTATAAAAAAGCAGACCAATAATTTAGGATTTGTAGAAGAGAGAGGAACCTTAAAAGACAAAGCGGACAGTGTTTTTCGCATTCTTATAACGGGCGACTCACACACTGATGGAGTTGTGAATACTAATGAAACCTTTCCTAATGTTTTGGAAGAGAAACTAAAAAAACTCCCGCAAACAAAAAACATAGAAATTTTAAATGCGGGGGTTGGTTTTTATAGTTTTCAGAATTATTCGGGTGTAATTAAAAAATACGTTAACCTTAAACCCAATCTATTTGTTGTAACGGTTTATACCGGAAATGATTTTATTGAGGGATATCTTTACGAGAAAGAAAATCAAAAACTATTTCCGTCATTACAAACGTTTTGGTACAGATTGACAAAGGGATACTTTCAGTTGCGTACAAAAATGGCGTCAACGCAATCAACCAACCAGATATTGTTTTTTAAAATGTTTCCTGAAAAAAAAGAACTGGCATTGGAAATTGCCAATCAACAATTTCTTGAAATAAAAAAACAATGCGAAGAAAGTCAAACGGAACTTCTTGTTGTTTTGCTTCCTTCAAAACTTGAGACAGAAAAGGAATTCAGGAAGAAGCTGATTGGGGAATCCGGCTGGGACGAAGCGGAATTAAATATTAACCGCGAACTAGCGAGAGGGCTTGAAAAATGGTTAATTACACATAAAATAAATTGTATAAACGCCTCCCCGCAATTTGAAAAATCTGAACAAAAATTATTTTGGGACACCGATCAACATTTAAATAAAACCGGGCATTTACTTCTGGCAACGATAGTCTTTGATAATTACAATTGGAAAACAGTAATTAAGTAGCTTAAGCAAATCACCCAAAAAGGGTTAAACCAAAGTAGAAAAAATAAAGTAATTTAGGAGAATGCGTTTACTACTGTTTATACTTTTGTTTCCGGTTTATGTCTTAGCACAAAGCAAATATACGCATGCCGATTCTTTGCGGGGAAAAATAACCAAGGAAAGAGAGTGGTGGAATGTTTTGCATTATGAGATTCACGCTTCGTTTAGCGAGAAAGACAGTTCGGTTAAAGGCTACAACAAGTCTTTTTATAAAGTATTATCACCGTTTCAAACAATGCACATTGATTTGCGCGAACTCATGATCTTAGATAGTGCGATCCAAAATAATAAAAAGTGTAATTGGAAAAAAGATGGTGATGCTTATTTCATTAATCTTGCAGCAGAACAAAAAGTAAATGACCAAAACCAAATAACATTTTATTTCCATGGCAAGCCACGCGTCGCAAAATTGCCGCCTTGGGATGGTGGTTTAATTTGGAAAAAAGACAAGAACAAAAACCCATGGATTTCAATTGCCTGTCAGGGTATGGCGGGCAGCGTATGGTTTCCGAACAAAGACCACATGTATGATGAGCCCGATAGCGTTTCTTTTTTTATCACGGCCCAAAAAGATTTGGTGGCAGTTGCAGGAGGAAGACTACGTTCTGTTGTTGAGAACACAGATAATACAAAAACATATAATTGGGCTGTTGTAAATCCGATTAATAATTATAGCATTATTCCCTATATAGGAAAATATGTAAACTTTAAAGACACGCTTAACGGAAGAGGCGGAGTGCTGGATGTTAATTATTGGGTTCTGGAATATAATTTAGAAAAAGCAAAAGAGCATTTCAAGGAAACAAAAACAATGTTACGTTGCTTTGAGGATTGGTTTGGTAAATATCCTTTTTATGAGGATGGGTTTAAATTAGTGGAGTCACCACATTTAGGAATGGAGCATCAAAGTGCAGTTGCTTATGGAAATAATTACGTGAAAGGATATATGGGACGTGATTTGTCGGGAACAGGCTGGGGATTGAAATGGGATTTTATTATTATTCACGAATCAGGACACGAATGGTTTGGAAATAATATTTCTGTAAAAGACGTTGCAGACAATTGGGTGCACGAGGGCTTTACTGCATATTCTGAAAACCTATATACTGAATATTTATTTGGAAAAGAAGCGGGGGCAGATTACGTTATTGGGACAAGAAAAGGAATTGACAACGATGTTCCTATAATTGGAGATTACGAAGTGAACCGGGATGGATCAGGCGATATGTATTACAAGGCAGCAAATATGTTGCATATGGTGAGGCAGATTGTAAATAACGACAGCATTTGGAAAAGTTTTTTGCAGGACATCAACAAAAAATTCTGGCACACAACAACAACTAGTAGGGAAGTGGAAGCTTATATGATTAATTATTTAAAAATTGATTTAACGAAAGTTTTCGACCAGTATTTGCGCACAACTCTGGTTCCTGTTTTTGAATATTATTGGAAGGATAAGGCCTTGTCCTTACGCTGGACCAATTGCGTTAAAGGATTTAATATGCCGGTTAGAATCAATATTGGAAAAAATAGTTTGTTTCTCAGGCCAAC
>JAHEYE010000205.1 GCA_023251695.1 Sphingobacteriaceae bacterium
TTATAGCCTATCGAATGGAATAATCGTTGTCCCCAACGATTATATATTTCTATCTCAGCATTAGGATAATATGTTTCAATGAAAGTTAAATTCCAGATATCGTTTTTACCATCACCATTCGGTGAGATGGCATTTGGTATCAATTCATTAATATTATTTTCCACAGTAAGAATCTTTACATATGAATAGGCACTATCCCTACATCCGAAATTATCAATAGCAACAAGTAAAACAGTATAAGTACCATTAGCAAAATAAGTATTACTCGGACCGAATGCCGTACTTGTTTGCGCACCCGGGTTATTATAATCAAAGTTCCAATACCATGTAATGCCATTTGTTGAGGTGTTACTGAAACTCACTGTAGAGCCAATACTGAAACCACCGGGATTATCATAACTAAATGATGCTTGTGGTAAAGGAGAAATAGTGATTGGCTTGATCAAAGTATCCCTGCATCCTTTTTTACTTGTTACGATATGCGTAACGTTATAAGTTCCGGAAGTTGAATAAGTCTGTGAAGGGTTTTGAAGTATTGAAATTCCCGGACCTCCAAAATCCCAGTAGTAAGAACCAATTGAATCAGGGAAAGTAATTGTAGTACTGTCCGTAAAATTAATCAATAATGCTGAGCTGGTGCAAGCGCGGCTATAACCCCAATTTACATTTGGTAAGTTATAGATCGTGATCGGTTTTGTAATTGTATCGTAACAGTTGAAAGAGTTCTTTACAATTAAAGTAACACTATAGGTTCCTGCTGCAGTATAAGTATAAGCCGGATTAATTGCAGTTGAAGTTCCACCATTGCCGAATGCCCAATTCCATGCTGCTAATGCGCCGATGTTCGGATTGGATGCATCCGTAAATAATGTACTCTTATTCTGACAAACATTATTCGGCTGGAAATTAGCAGTTGGCTTATCTTTAAAGTCGATACGGATCTGATCACTTACTGCACTACAATTACCATTATTAGTTGAAGTTAAAGTAAGAACAACAAATCCAACAGTAAACTCACTTGCTGAAGGAGTGTAGCTTGCATTCAATGCTGTTGTTGTTGGAGAAAACACGCCTGCACCACCACTCCATACTCCTGTTGTTGAACCACCACTCACTAATCCGCTTAAAGGAGTTACATAATTATTTTTACACACATTTAAATCAACTCCCGCATTTACATTAGGTGCAGGGGTGAAATTAACCTGTATGCTGTCTTTTACCGGCAAACAGTTTCCGTTGTTTGTTGATGATAAATAGATCATAATACTTCCTGCTGACAAATCAGGTGAACTCGGCAAATAATTTGTATTTAACTGAATACTGTTTGGATTAAATAAACCTGTTCCCGTTGTTGTCCACTGCCCGGATAAACTTGCTCCAGTAACGGTTCCTGTTAACGGAATGGAAGGATTGTTAATGCAACGTGTAATAGTAGACGGACCCGCATTCACGCTAGGTGGGCTCGTAAACGTAACAACTATTGTGTCTCTTACAACATTACATAAACCATTATTAGTTGAACTTAAAACTAATTTGATGATACCGGCCGAGATGTCTGCAACAGACGGAATATATTGAGGATTAAAAATGGTATTTGTTGGTGTAAAAACACCTGTACCGGTTGAAGACCATGCGCCTGTACCTGCTGTAGTGTATGAAATAACACTTCCGTTCAAACTAACAGTCGCGTTGTTAGCGCATAAAGTCTGATCGAAATTTGCATTTACAATTGGAGCGGGATTTACGTGCAATGAAATTGAACCAATGGCTGAAGGACAAGGACCGGTTGATGTTAAGGTGAGAATAATATTTGTATCAAGATTACTTGGCACATAAGTATTTGTAAGAGCCGTAGCGCCACCTGCAAACGAACCATAACCGTTGGTTGACCATATTCCTGTTATATTTCCACCACCTACAGTTCCATTTAAAGTAAATGTTGCATTTGCACAAGTTGTTGCGGTAGCTGGACCTGCCATTGAAAAAGGATATGAAGTCCATTCTGAATGATATGCGTATGTACTTCCATTATTATTTGAACCCTGATGTGTTCCGAAGCCGTAAATATCTCCTGTGTTTGAAATAATATTATAGGAGTTCAAAGGAATTTGTGAAAGTGAATAATAAATTTTAGCACCAACAACTGTACCGCCGGTTCCGGGAACAACAGTGAAAGCACTGGCAGGAACCGGTTGTGAAACTGAATTACTTAACAAAGTAAAATTTCCCTGATATCCGTTTCTTGTAAATACATTAATAGATAATGAATCGTTAGTCGTTCTTGTAAAAGAGGTTGAGTATGTTCCTGCACAATAGAAGTGCGGAACTTGCGCGCCGCTTAATTTAGAACCATGGGCACTTACATGCAATACATAAACAGGCTTCGTTGATTTAATATAAGTAAGCGGTTGCGTGGCGCTTGCACTATAAGTTTCACCTGTGTTTATTAAAGTTTGAACCGTCGAGGTTCCATTATAAATTGTGAGACTGGTTGAATTAACTGTAGCTAAAATAAAATATTTATCGCCGCCACTTTGACTTTTTGCAATAACAAAATCGTTTCCTGCATATCCAGAATTTGTGATTTGATCAGCGACCGTGCTATTCGATCCGCTATTTGTTAGGTTAGAGGAAGAGACCGTTACAGCAATTGGTTTATTTGAAGAAATGATAGAGCCTCCTAATTTTGTTGGCGCCATTACTGTAGTGTCCTGACAACTGAAAGACTGGCCGGCATTTAAATTCACTATAAACGACACATCTTTAACATGACCAATAATATTTGCGCGGGGGGTAATTAAAACAGAAGTTCCGTTTTGGGTTGCAACAATATCAATAGCTGAAGCAGATCGTGGATTTGTGGAGGGTGTTGGAACTGCTGAGCGCCATGCATTCTGAAAAGGCGTGTAAAAATCTGTGCCAACAGCTTTCCTACCCTTAAGACTTAGCATTTCTTTATGGGTTGGCGACTTAATTGTATAAACAATAGAAACACTTGTTGTTGCACTTATATAAATACCTCTTGACAAAATAGAATTACTTGGCGTGCTTTCAATTGCGGCAATCTGCGATGTCAGATCTATTGAGTCGACAGAGAAGGCTGGTATCGTTTTTGTTGTTGATGTAAAAGTGGCGTTGGCCGGCTGCCGTAAATACACGGTGCTTGAAGCGCTGTAAGTAGTGATGTAAACTTTTATAGGGCTTTGACCTAAATTGGTTGAAACAATATCAGGGGCCACAAACCAAAAAGACGTATCTATTTGTGCATCAAGCCTTAGGAATCCAAGAAAAAATAAAAAAAGAAAATAAAAATGCTTCATGTACTCTGACCAATCATTAAAAATATCCGACTAAATTAAATAAAATTTATGGTATTTTAACTGTAATTGTTTTCAAATTATTCGATAATTTCACAAAAAACATGCCAATAAACCGTCAAATCATTGAACCTTTCAAAAGTCTTGAACTTTTAGCCAAAAAAGTGGTGGAAGGTTTTATAACAGGCCTTCATAAAAGCCCATTCCATGGTTTTTCAGTTGAATTTGCAGAACATCGGCTATATAATACCGGGGAAAGCACCAAACATATTGACTGGAAGCTATTTGCGAGAACGGATAAGTTATTTATTAAAAAATATGAAGAAGAAACTAATTTACGGTGTCAAATTGTTATAGATACCTCATCATCAATGCTTTACCCTGTTGATTCTGAAAATAATAAGCTTAAATTCTCAATTTACGCCGGGGCTGCATTAAATGAATTATTGAAACAACAAAGAGATGCAATTGGTCTGACACTTTTTAATGAGAAAATTGATCTTCACGTACCTGCAAAAGGAAGTCCGGCTCAGCAAAAACTTATTTTCTCCAGCTTGGAAAACTTGTTGGAAAAAAAAGATTTCACAACAAGAAAAAAAACCTCGGCAATTAAAGCCTTACACCAAATTGCAGAAATTATACACAAACGTTCGCTGGTCGTAATTTTCAGTGACATGTTTGAAAGTGATGGCGAGAATGAAGAATTATTTTCTGCACTCCAACATTTGAAATACAAAAAACACGAGGTAGTTTTGTTTCATGTTAATGATACACCTAAAGAACTCGAATTTGATTTTGAAAACCGTCCGTATAAGTTCATTGATTTGGAAAGTGGTGAAGAACTTAAATTAAATCCTAACCAAGTGAAAGAAAATTATATTTCTTCTATTACAAACTTCACAAATGCACTTAAACTAAAATGCGGACAATATCATATCGATTTCGTTGAAGCGGATATTAACAAAGGCTTTGATACGATTCTCTATACCTACCTTGTGAAACGGCAAATGATGATGAAGTGATGTGGAGAAAATTTAGATTTTTTAGATTTTAGATTTTAGATTTATTATAAAAATTTGCTTAAAGTTTTTCTTTTGTTATATTATACAAATAATTGAAAATAAAATTGTAGTATCTTAGCTACTTATTACAAATTTTCAATTCATACATGAATAAATTCTACGTTCAATTATTAAAAAGGCTAAGTACTTTTTTAATTTTATTCTTTGTCTTTAGCTTTAACCGTCAGTTTGCGCAATGTGTTCCTTGCGGTGCAAATACGTTTACCCTCAACTTTTCGTCCGCTGTAGACACAACTTATACAATTTTAAACCAGCCTCGTTCCGGAGGACCATGTTGTGCTGATAACAATTGTATAAGGGTTTTTGTGTACCTGAACGCAAATTCAGACTTATTGAACTTTGATGTAAAGAATCCTTCACCTTCAGGTTCTGCTTTTTGGTCAATTAATTGCGGTTCCCTTACTTCAATCGGAACTCCGGTTTGTATTGGAGGACAAACACTTGTTTGTATCACTTATTGTAAACCGGGTGGTGACAAACCTGATTATGTAATTACTGCTACTAAAGTTGTAAAGGCTTCTCCAAATAAGACCGTTCGGGTTGGTTGTTCTGCTACAATGACGGTAACCGGATTAACAGCTCCTTCGGTAACATGGACTTCTATTTTCCCTGGTCCTCAAGGTACCTATAACTCTTTTTTAAGTTGTACCAGTGCTTGTACACTTACAACAGTTACCCCAACTGCAGTGATATTACCTTACATTGATTACATGGTAAGCGATACTCCCATAACATTATGCGGTGGAACATCAAGAGATACCGTACGTATATTCATTGTTCCCGGCTTATCATTAGCAATCACACCAACAAATGCTGTGGTTTGTTCAACAGGTCCTCCGACTGTGGTTTTAACGGCTACCGTTTCCGGTGGGGCGCCTCCCTATACATATACATGGCAACCCTCTAATGTTTTTACCTCAACAGTAGCCGCTAGTGCGGGAACTCAAACTTTATTAGTTAAGGATACAGCAAATAGTTGTCCCGCCATAACATTAACAGTCAATGTCGCGTCCATTACTACACCAACTGCCCCCGCACTTTCAAGCAATGCCCCCGTTTGTGCAGGATCAACATTAAACTTCACCGCCAATCCAAGTGGAGGTACAACCTATAATTGGACGGGGCCAAATAGTTTTACATCAGCCGTTCAGAATCCAACGATTGCTCCGGCCACAACTTTGGCAACAGGTATGTATTCGTGTACCTCAACTTTCAGTGGTTGTACCGGACCCGCAGGAACACTTTCGGTCACGGTCAATCCTATTCCTGCCTCGCCTACTTTAGCGGCTAATTCTCCCGTTTGTGCTGGTCAAACTTTAAGTTTAACCGCCAGCACTATCGCGGGCGCTACATATAATTGGAGCGGACCAAATTCATTTACATCAACGGCTCAAAATCCAACAATACCTAGTGTTACCAGCTTGGCCGCCGGAACTTATACATGTTTTGTTTCTGTTTTAGGATGTATTGGACCTGCATCAACTGTTGCGGTTGTTGTAACACCACTTCCGCCTACACTTACTTTAACAGCCAACACCCCACTTTGTTCTGGACAAACTCTAAGTTTAACAGCTACTTCAACAGTAGGCGCAACTTATAATTGGAGCGGGCCAAACTCATTTACTTCTACTGCACAAAATCCAACTATTGTTGGTACCACAACTTTAGCAACAGGTGTATATTCTGTTAATGCAACTGCTTCAGGTTGTACCGGTGCTACCGGAACAATTAGTGTTTTAGTTAATCAAACACCAACTGTTCTTACTATTGGTGCTAATTCACCTTTATGTTCGGGACAAACTTTAAGTTTAACTTCAACATCAACCGTTGGCGCAACTTTCAGTTGGAGCGGACCAAATTCATTTACATCAACCGCACAAAACCCAACGATTGTTGGAACAACAACTTTAGCCAGTGGTATTTATTCTGTAAACGCTACAATTAATAGTTGTGCAAGTGCTACAGGAACTGTAAACGTATT
>JAHEYE010000206.1 GCA_023251695.1 Sphingobacteriaceae bacterium
ATCGCATTCCTTTTCCACCACCGCCTGCTGATGCTTTTATTAAGAGGGGAAAACCAATTTCTTTTGCCAGTTTAATGGCTTCTTTTGTATCGCTGATTGCTCCTTCGGAGCCGGGAATCATTGGCACTTTATTTTTTTTAGCTGTTGCTTTTGCACTTAATTTATCTCCCATCATGTCCATACTTTCAGGACTCGGGCCAATAAATGTAATACCTGCTTTTTTTACTTTACGTGCGAAATCAGCATTCTCACTTAAGAAACCGTAGCCGGGATGGATTCCATCCACTTTATTTGCTTTACATATTTCAATTATTTTGTCACCTAAAAGATAAGACTGGTTGCTTGGCGGTGGACCTAATAAAAAGGCCTCATCAGCATAACGAACAAAGGGGGCGTTACGGTCGGCTTCCGAATAAACGGCGACTGTTTTAATACCCATTTCTTTGGCGCTGCGCATGACACGCAATGCAATTTCTCCGCGATTAGCTATTAGGATTTTTTTCATAGTATAAGAATGGTTTCAAATATAGACATTTTAGGTCGTAAAAATGCTTATGCCCCTGCCAGTTCTTTTAGTTTTTTAGTGATGTATTTTTCGGTTGGTAAAAGACTGGTCTGAATCCGCCTCGAGTAATGGATACTATCGAGAATCTCCTTTTGTTTTTCTTCAATTATTGACTTTTGTTCCAGAATCTCAATATTAGCTTTTTTCTTTTCCCGGTAACTTCTGAAAATGAAAAAGGCGAGCGCTATCATCAAAATAAAACCTATGATGAAAGCATTCCTTTCGGTTTCACGCTGTTTATTTTCTGCATTTTGTTTAGTCAGTTCAGCATCTTTGGCAATAAGGTCTTTATCTTTCTTTTCTGTTTCGTATTTTGTTTGCAGTTCATTAATCTGATTCAGATTTTCTTCATTCAGTAGTGAATCTTTCAGTTGTGTAAATCTTTTATGATAAGCATAAGCCTGCCTGTAATCACCATCTTCGGAATAGATCCTAGACAAAACATCATATCCTTCACATATGATTTCACGTGCACCGATCTTCCCCGCAATTTGTAAAGAACGTTCGAGATATTTAAGTCCCTCTGATGTTTTTCCGCTTTCCGAATAAACAAGTCCAATGTTAAGAAGTGTTCCAGCAATTGCTTCGTCCTCGCCTGATTGTTCACATAATTTGAGGGCAATAAATAATTCCTCCAGCGATTCTTTATATTTTTTTTGTTTTTCATAAACAGCAGCGATATTGATATGTGAATAAGCAATGCCCTGAATATCCCCGAGCTCTTCTTTTATTTTCAGTGATGCAATATGATTCTTCAGGGCTTCATCGAGGTTACCCTGTAGGTCGTAAATATTACCAATGTTATTGTATGAATAAGCAACTCCCAGTTTATCGCCTAATTCTTCTCTTATCTTTAAAGTTGTTAAATTATTTTTTAAGGCTTCAGGATATTTTTTTAAAGAATAATAGATTAAAGCAATATTACTATAGGTTGTACCCAGATCTGTTTTGTTTCCCAATTCTTCCCGCACCTTCAATGCCGCAAGAGAATTCACCAATGCCGTTTCATAGTTTCCTTGTTTATAATACGCCATTCCGATATTATGGTATGACATTCCAATGCCCGGTTTGTCTTTCAATTCTTTTCTCAATTTTAATGCTTCTTCATGTGATTGCAATGCTCCTGCGAAACTACCTAATTGACATAAAGCAACTCCAATCTGATTAAGTGCTGTCGCTCTTCCGGAGCGGAAATTCAATTTTTCAGAGAGTTGAAGAGCCTTTTCTGCATAAGTTTTAGCTTGTTCATATTTATCGGCATTAGCAAGATCACGTGAAAGATCGTTAAGGATATTCACTTTAGCGGTATCTTCTTTCGATTTAGAAAGTATACCTTTTAAAGAATCGATGCTACGGCTGTATTCCGATTGTGCCGCCACATACCCAAACGTGGCGATCCAGAAAGCCAAGGTGTATTTTAAAACTATTTTCATAATATGTTGTTTTTGTGCTTATGCCCGTGTAAAAGGTAAACAAAAATGCCTAGGGTTGAAAACTAATTAATCAAAAAAGATTGAAGTAGAGTAGGGGGCCTGTTTTCAATAGTGTAACTAATTCACGATATTTACATTATATTTCATTAATGCTAAAACAGTTTTATACCCTTGTATTGATCATCAGTTTTAGTTTGGGTTTTTCTCAAAAGAAGGATACCATTTATGGGTCTTTAGATGGTCTTACTTCTGAAATAAAAATTTTACAGAAAAAAGTTTTCGAATCGAAAAAGGAATCCGACAGGTTTGAGAATAACAAAGCGTTTTTAAAATTGTGGGATGAAATATTACGTAATCCTGCATCAATGGAATATAATTTCGATAGCATTAAAGGCGTTTCTTGTTTGCAACCGCAAGACAAAAAATTTAGGATCATTACCTGGAATGTTTTTAAACAGGATGGCCAGCAGGCTTATTTTGGTTTTATTCAGGTAAACAATAAAAAAGTGGAGAGACATGGTTTGTTCCGTAAAACAACAACTTACAATTACGAAGTTTTTCAATTGCAGGATAAATCGGCAACGGTGACTTCGCCCGAGACTTTTGCAGGCGATCCTAAAAAATGGTTTGGTATGCTGTATTATGGCATTGTCGACTGCGATGGTTATTACACCTTGCTGGGTTGGGACGGGAATGATAATTTAATTCAGAAAAAATTTATTGATGTTTTGTATTTTAAATCCGACGGCACGCCAATTTTCGGTAAGGATGTTTTTAAAATTCCGAAAAAGAGTCCGAAAAGAATTATGTTTCAGTATTCAGCAGAGGTGGCTATGTCGTTAAAATATAATGATAAGCGCAACCAAATTATTTTTTCACATTTATCTCCCAAAGATGAGGGTCCGACTTTAGAAGGACAATGGCAGTATTATGGTCCGGATGGGAGTTTTGATGCTTATGAATTAAAAAAAGACCGGTGGATTTTAGTGGAAGACGTTGATATCCGTAACGAGAAAACGAAGAATGATAACGTAAAGAAACCGGATCCTAAGAAAGAAAATAAATTGTATCAACCAAAGAAGTAGCCTGCTGCGCAGGAGGTTCTGACTTTGTCAGAATGACATCGGTTTATTAAGAATAAATTTTTGAAAAATGTCGGATAATATTAATTACTATTTATTGGCGCTCGGATATTGGAATTTTTTTGGTTCGCTTACGATGATTGGATTCTTTAATGAATCGTTTGGAAAAAAGATGCTGAACGATTGGTGCAAAATTTTTATCACCGAATTCAAATTAGATTACTGGAGTAAATTTTGGTTGGGCTGGGCTATCGGTTTGAATATTTTTTTTGGCTTGATAAATATTCTGGCAGCCAAATGGGATTTTATTCCACTCAAACAATTCATAGTGTGTTTTGACATGGGTGCCTATCTGACATTTATAGGTTTAGCCATTTGGGGATTAAAAGCCAAGCGTTGTGATACAGGAATTTATACAGCTTTCATTATTTTCGCTATTTGGATTATTTGGGGTCTTGATGCCTTAATGCAGGGATAGATTTTATTCCTTCACAAATGCTTTGGTGCAAATAACAGATCCGTTAACAGAAACCGATAAATGATAAAGGCCCGAATTAATTTCGTTAAGTTGAATTGAATTCATTGACCCTGCATTTTTTGTCAGGATAATTTCCCCCAAAACATTTCTCACATTAAGTACTGCATCTTTTATGTTTGGTAATTCAACATAAAAATTTCCGTTATTAGGATTAGGGTATAAATTTATTTGATGATCGTTACTTAGCTTAGCAATATCTGTACTCATCAATTGGGTAATAATAATTTCACCGTTGCCTGTGTTAGCACCGGGTGTGTTCAGCTGATTTGTTCCATTATTATAAGAGCCGCCACCGCCGCCAGCAGCAAACGTGATTCCACTGGTACCACCACCTGAATAACCGCCACCACCGCCACCATTTCCATTACCATCCCATCCACTTCCTCCGCCACCAAAACCACCGGGTAACCAAAAATCGAATTGTCCGCCTTTGCCACCATTCATAAAAGAAGAACCAACAGAGGTTGAGCATTGTGGCATATAAAAAGCACCTGTTCCGTCGGAATAAAATCCGCCGCCTGAACCTCCATTGGTATTAATGGCATTACCACCGTTTCCATTTATTCCACCATTGCCTCCGGCAACACCTGAGGTACCATTTAAGCCTATAGAAGCGTCAATACCATTACCGCCCATAACCCCGCCTGCGCCGCCGCCGCCGCCTGCTATTACCAAAGGGGTATTTGTATTATCGGTAACAAAACTTCCCCCACCGCCACCATAGCAACCAAAACCTGTTGAACCCTCCTGACCTACAAGAATTCTTAATACAGTACCTGCGTTTAAATTAAAATCGCCACGCATGCTTACACCTTTACCTCCGAACTTTGCAACCCCGTCGCCACCACCTTGTGCCCCTTTAGCTTCAATTCTGTACATACCAGTTACAGGCACTGTCCAGGTTTGAATACCATTGGCAGATTCCACCCCAAATAAATTGGTACTCGCATAAGCTGAATCCAATTGAAATTGGCTTGGACCGATATCACCATTTGCGCCTGCAGTCCTAAAACTGTAGTTATTTTGCGCGTTAAGAAGGTTAAGAAAAAGAACCATAATAAATGCTAAGGTTCTGTGTTGATTTGCGCCCTGATTTTTCATTTGTATTGGTTTCATGACATCAAATAGACGACATAAAAAGGCCTAAAAAAATGCGGAAAACGCTAAAATCTTACATATGAAAGGGGTGATTGAAAGTATTAGAGGGTAGGGACTAGGATATAGGGCTTAGTTACGGGATTGAGCTAAATAGATGTAATAATAACTAACCAATAAGCTCCGACTAATAGCCGAAATTCTTCAAACGGTTGTCGTTACTGCGCCAGTCCTTGTCCACTTTTACAAATAACTCGAGGTAAATTTTTTTGTTGAAGAATTTTTCCGCCTCTTCCCGCGCTTTGGTACCCAATTTCTTTAAGGCTTCGCCTTGATGGCCAATAATAATTCCTTTCTGGCTGTCACGCTCAACAATAATATCAGCCTGTATTTTTAAAATAGCAGGTTCATCCTTAAAAGAATTTATTATTACCTCAACACTATAAGGAATTTCTTTACTGTATTGCATTAATATTTTTTCGCGGATAATTTCACTGATGAAAAAACGTTCAGATTTATCAGTGAGTTCATCTTTGCCATAAAACGCTTCACCTTCCGGTAGGAGTTCGATAATCTTATTCATTACCAGATCGAGATTAAATTTTTCGGTCGCAGAGATAGCAAGGATTTTCGCGTCCGGTAATTTCTGTTTCCATTCAGCAGCTTTTTTTTCTACTTTTTGCTGTGTCGCCGCATCGATCTTATTAATGAGAAGAAGAACGGGTGTATTTGTTTTACTTAGCTTTTCTACATATTCAGGTTCCAGTTCAATATCTTCAAAAACATCGGTGATCAACAGGAAAACATCTGCATCTGTAAAAGCACCAATCACGAACTGCATCATTTTTTCCTGCAATTTGTAATTGGGTTTTAATATGCCTGGTGTATCCGAAAAAACAATCTGATAATTGTCGCCACTTACGATGCCCATAATGCGGTGACGTGTGGTTTGAGCCTTAGAAGTAATGATACTTAAACGCTCGCCGACAAGTGCATTCATAAGGGTGGATTTGCCAACATTTGGGCAACCGATGATACTTACAAAGCCTGATTTATGTGGGGTTTTAGTTATGTTAATAAGATTTATTTTGATTACAAAGAAAGTAAATATATCTTTGCCCCCGAATTGGGGTAATGACTTAATTTGAACAAAAGTTCTTTTGAAATTAAATTATAGTGCGGGATAGAGCAGGGGTAGCTCGTTGGGCTCATAACCCAAAGGTCGGGTGTTCGAATCACTCTCCCGCTACCAACAGCCTCGACAGAAATGTCGGGGCTTTTTTATTTCCAATTAATCTCATGGTATCAATCTTTAGTAAATCGCTGGTAGTTTTTTTTACATAACTTCTACCTGCAAAAAAAGCCCGGAAAATTCCAAGGCTTTTTAAATAAACCATTTAAAAAATTATCTTTTTCCCAGTACCACTTCTTTTTCGGCCATAGCCATATCCTTAGCAGGTGCGTTTAAACGTACCATTAAAGCTTTCTTAATATTAAACGCATAAGTATCGTTCCCTTCAAAATTTTCCACCTTATCATAATAGCTTAAAATAGCTAATGGAAAGTCAAGGGCCTCCGTATCTAAATACTGAGCCTCATTGTTGCTAATAGGTTCTTCTACTTCAAAGCTTACCATAAATTTTTCGAGCTCCTGGT
>JAHEYE010000207.1 GCA_023251695.1 Sphingobacteriaceae bacterium
TGGTAAATGCCGCCTACATTAATTACATGAGCAAAACATTTTGGGATATCGGTTATCAGGCAGGCTTACGTTTCGAACAAACTTATTATAAAGGTACTTTGTCCGATAAAAATAAATCATTCGAATATAATTACGGCGGCACTTTAAGCTCGCTTCAGAATTGTTTGTTCCCTGCTATTTACGTCAGTAAAAAAATCAGTACCAAACATGAAGTTCAATTTAACTTGTCACGTAAAATAGAAAGGCCTAACTTTTTTCAGGCTATGCCTTTTGTGATGTTCAGCGACAAAAAAAATTACCGTATTGGTAATCCGGCTTTAAAACCTGAATTTATTAATATTGCCGAAATCAATTACAATAATATTTTCGATAAAGGCAATTGGCTCGTTTCGGCATACGGACGATTAAGCGAGCAGCCTATTACCAACTCGGCGTATCCTTCCGACGGAGACTCAACTGTATTGGTGAATACATTTGTAAACGGGAAAAGCAGTTTGCGTTATGGTTTGGAAAATACTTTGCGCTACACTTTTTTCAAAAAACTTACCGCCACTTTAAATGTAGATGCTTATTATGTGTATTTAACAAGCGGGATTATTGCTAATCAACCTTCCACTGTAACACAGGGTTGGTCGTACAAGGGAAAATTAACCTTGAGTTACGCTCTTCCATGGCAAATGACTTTACAGGTAAACGGAACCTATGACGCGCCGAAAGTAATTATTAATGGTACTACCCTGGATATGTACTTTATGGATATATCATTAAACAAAATGATAAATACAAAATGGATTTTTAATTTAACCCTCAGCGATGTATTTAATTCAAAACGCATGGGTACTAGTTTAGCTACAGATTATTATACCCAGGATTTATCGCGTCGCCGCGAAACACGCTATTTAAAATTCAGCGTAACTTATTTATTCGGGAAGTTTGATTCATCGATATTCAAAATGCGCGGTAAGAAAGGACAAAGTCAGGATACAGGACAAGAAGGAATGGGCGGCGGATTCTAATGCAGCATACCATTAACATAGAAGGAATAAAGCTTTACGCTTATCACGGCTGTTTGGAAGAAGAGGCAAAGATTGGTGGAAATTATATTGTGGATGTTTACATTACAACTGATTTTACCGAAGCTGCGAAAACCGACGATTTAAAAAAAACAGTTGACTACTGCACAGTTTACGAAATTGCAAAAACAGAAATGGCCATCCGTTCAAAATTAATTGAACAGGTTTGTCAGCGTATTTTCGATAACATAAAAACTAATCTCAAAGGCATAAAAGCACTTCACGTAAAAGTTACCAAGTTGGTTCCGCCAATGAATGGTGATGTGGAGAAGGTAAGTGTTGAGGTTCGGGGATAATCTTTACTTTAGTACAACAAGTTTTTTAGCCCTTATGAATTTTCCGGATTGAACGGAAATAAAATAAACTCCATTTGATAAATCAAACACTGAAATTTCTTTATTCAAAGTATTCCAATTAGGATGGTCTGAAATAATTTCACCAAATTGATTTTGAATTTTAATAGAAATCGTATTAGAATTTAGAGATTCAAGATTTAAATAAATTGTATTTGAAGTTGGGTTAGGGTACAAGGAAAAACTGAAAGTGTTTTTTTCTAATTCATTAACAGAAGCGGCGCAGTTTACGGTAGGAAATATAAGTGAAGAGCAGGAATAAGTTACTGTATTTGCGCTCATCGCATTGAAAGGGTCTACAATTATGCTGCCTGGTTCTAAATAGACTTGCTTAGCTGTTGGGCAATTAATCTTATTTATTGTCAATGTTCCGCCTGCTTTTACAAAAATATGTGATAATGCTGGTCCGCACATGTCCCAAATGTAATTTGCTCCTGGCTCAATCATAACTATCCATCTATCTCCAAATGAGGTTGTATCATACACTATTGCATTAGGACATAAATAATTTATTGTAGGACCGAAAGTCGCGGTGAAAGAATAAGCAGGTCCGGCAAAAAATATGCCATTTGGCGTGACAGTTGACATATTACAGGAATATGTTTGTGAAATACTATACATTGACTGCACAATAAAGCAAAAAATTAGATATTTTTTCATTTTTTTTAATTTTAATTCAATCCTTCTAGATTTTTCTTCAATAAATAATTTCCTTCAACAATAACATGTTTCATTACTTTTTTATTAGTAATGATGAGGGCGTTGGTATTGTATTTGTTAATAGGAAAATCATACTCAATGGCTTCGTGACTTTTATTTTCAATAGCAGCGAACATTAACACATCATGTTCACTCAGATAAACATCTTTCGTCAATTTAAAATCCCAATATTTTTTCTCAACAAGTTTTAAGTAAGCAAATTTCCGGTTTGGCATGTTGCTGTAAGTGGATGTAAAATATTTCAAACGGTACTTTCCATTTTCATTTAGTAAAATAAATTTTTCGGTGATACTGATCTGTTTTTTCCCTCCTGTAATCACTTCCCCATTTTCTTTCACTATTTGCTGGGCAGCATAATCAACGTGACATTGATAATAGGTAAGCGAATCACCTGTTTTTAAACTCACAACACTTGTCTTTATTAAATGTTCAGGAAATTTTACCAAAGCAGTTTCCTGAGCTTTCAAAAAACTAATGCAAACAATAAAAAGAACCGTAAAAAAATGTTTCATGCAAATTTTTTATTTATAAACGAATTTCCCGTTTTGATAATCTGTAGGGTATGAATTATTAAAGATAGCATAAAAAGCATACCCTAATGCTAAGCCAACAGTACCTCCGAGCAAAGATCTTACTTTCCGTTTATACCGCGCCGTTCTTTCATAGCCTAAAATGTAAGCATCACTATCAATGTAAGCCGGGTTCGAAATCGTATTATGTTTTATTCTTACTTTCGTAGCGCCGGTTATCGCCATAAAACCGTAAGGAGCAAGAGGTGCAAAAAAAGCTCCGGTCGCACCGCCGAAAAAACCGATAACACCTGCTGTATACATCGCGCCTCTTGCTTTAAAGCCTTTGCGTGCATCCCTTTCTCCTTTAACAAAAAACCCCATTTCATCCCTGGTGAACCACATGTAACGCGCTGTGTCCTGCCTGTAAAAATACTTTTTGTTTCCGTCGGCATAAAAAACGCCGTAAACATCATCGTACTCATAATGTAGTTTTTTATTAAGCCTTTTTGAATCCCATGCGGTAACGGCACCCAAAAGGGTATCAAGTACTCGCTCTACAACAATATTTCCGTTCATAAGAATGATGGTGTCCTTATTCTGGGAAAAAGAACTCTCACCTGAAAAAATAAATAAGAAAAGCAGGGCTAAAAGTCGTTTAGTCATAAGAAAAGATAGAGGTACTAAGATACCAAAAATCATTTGACTTTTTCAATAAAAATGCATTACTTAGTAATAAGTATTTTAACATGAGAAAAATTTTATTACTCCCGGTTTTGTGCCTTTCGTTTTACTTAATGAGATCACAAAAAGTAGCAGGTACAAAAGTCGATTACAAAGCTTGCAGCGGTTTTGCTTTATCTAAACCCTTAAGCGAAATGCCTGTTGACAATCAACCTGAAAAGGAAGATGACGAAAAGAAAGAAATAAAAATCCGCAGACAACCTCCTATGTATGCAGGAAAAAAAGTGCAGCCGCATGGCGCTGATCCTTTAACGCAAACTGCAATGGGAAGTAAGGTAATGATGCCAACCATTGCCAACTGGCAGGGCACAAGCGGTAGTGCTTCTCCTCCTGATCCATCTGGTGCAGCAGGGCCTTCACATTATGTACAGGCTGTAAATTTGCGTTACATTGTTTACAATAAAACGGGCACTACTTTAGGTGGTCCGTTCAATTTAAATACACTGTGGACAGGAAGCACCAATGATGGCGATCCGATTGTTATGTATGATAAATATGCCGACCGTTGGTTCCTGCAGCAATTTAACGGGAACGATTTAATTCTCGTCGCCATTTCTACAAGTTCTAATCCTTTAGGTTCTTATTACACTTATACTTTTATTCCTAAGCCAGGCGATTTTCCGGATTACCCTAAATTTTCTATTTGGGCTGATGGTTACTATTGTACTTCAAATTATTCCTCTCCTTACAAGATTTGTGTGTTCGACCGGACAAAAATGTTGGCAGGAAATCCTGCTGCGGGTATGATAACATTAAGTGCTCCAACAACACCTAACAACGGATTTTTTTCTCCCTTATCTGCGGATGCAGACGGAACATTACCGCCATATGGAACACCTTGCCCTATTTTTACCTATGAAGATGATACCTGGTCGGCCGGAGGTGTTGATCAATTACGGATTTTTAAATTCACAACCGATTGGGTCACGCCTGTCAATTCAACTTTAATTTTAGATCAAACGATTCCAACCACAACCATCGATGTAAATTTTAATGTGAATTGGGATGATGTTACACAACCGGGAACAACACAAAAACTCGATGCAATATCCGGTGTGTTGATGTACCGTGCGCAATACAGAAGGTGGACCGGTTACAATACAGCGGTAATTAATCACGCGGTGATTGTAAATTCAACTACAAAGCAAGTTGGAATCCGTTGGTATGAATTAAGGCAAAATGTTAGTACAGGGGTTTGGAGTATTTATCAGGAAGGAACTTATGCTCCCGATTTGCATAGCAGATGGATGGCAAGTATGGCCATGGATGATAATGGAAGTATCAGCATGGCTTATGCAGTTTCGAGTGGAACCGTTTTTCCTTCTTTACGTTATACCGGAAGAAATGCATCCGACCCATTGGGATTGATGACCTATACAGAATCCATTGCTATTGCCGGTACAAGTTCACAAACATTCTTTAACCGTTTTGGTGATTATTCGCAGACAACGATGGACCCTGATGGAATTACTTTCTGGCATACCGGTGAATATATGTCGAGTGGTGGCAAGACCAGAATATTTTCGTGGCAAATTCCAAATGTTGCAACCGGAATTACTGATATAAGCAGCAAACCGGATGTATTGATTTATCTCAATGAAAATATTTTAAATGTTAAGGGTTTGAAATTGCCCAACGACAACGAAACGCAGGTGGATGTTTTTGATGTGATGGGAAAATTAATTATTGGAAAAAAAGTAAATCCTGTTACAGGTTCATTCGAAACTTCTTTTGATGTTGGTTCTTTTGCAAGAGGAACTTATTTGGTACGTGTTGGGAATGAAAAATTCCAGAAAGTGGTAAAGGTTTCAGTAAACTGATTACTATGCTGAAGACCGTTTTATATTCCATTAGTATTCTAATGTTGTTTTCGTTGTGCAAAGCAAAAAAACCTGAAGCAGTTTCTTCACGGCCGCCTTTAGCTGACGACCAAAAAGTGTACGGAACCGTTTCCCATAAGCACGGTATGTGCGGAACGGTTGTGGTTTTAAAAGCTGCCGGTCCGGGACCGGTTCTTGTTCCATATCCTGCCCTCGATAAAAGTTTTGATATCGACGGATTATCTATTAAGTTCACTTACCGCAAATTAAGAATGCCCCAGCGCGAAAACTGTGAGAACAGCGTAATGGCTGATTTGAAAGATGTAGAGAAGGCGGATTGAATTTTCTTCGTTTTCCGATCAAAATCAGCTAAAAAGCCGCTCTTTTTTGATTAAAATACCTCAATTTTATTAAATTTGTTACTCTTATTTAAACCCGCTTTACTATGGATACATTTGTTTCCCGCCATAACGGCCCCCGCGAAAATGAAGTAAAAGAAATGCTAGCGAAAATCGGCGTTTCTTCTTTGGATGAATTAATCGAACAAACTGTTCCTTCGGGAATCCGTTTAAAAAAGCCTTTAAAAGTTGCCAAGGCTATGACGGAATTTCAATATCATAAACATTTAAAAGCTTTAGGTAAAAAAAATAAAGTATTCCGTTCTTATATCGGATTGGGCTATTACCACAATATTATGCCCGCTGTTATTCAGCGTAACGTTTTAGAAAATCCGGGTTGGTACACAGCGTACACACCCTACCAGGCAGAAATTGCACAAGGTCGTTTGGAAGCAATTTTGAATTTCCAAACCATGGTAATGGATTTAACGGCCATGCCAATCGCAAACGCTTCATTATTAGATGAAGCAACTGCTGCTGCTGAAGCTGTGTTTATGTTTCACAACAATCGCAGTAAAACTAAATTAAATGCGGAAAAGTTTTTTGTAAGTAACACTTGTTTCCCTCAAACGATTGATGTAGTAAAAACACGTTCAGCTCCAATAGGAATTGAAGTCGTTGTTGGCGATATCAATACAGTAAAGTTAGATGATTCTTTCTTCGGTGCTTTAATTCAGTATCCCGATATTAACGGGGAAGTAAACGATTAT
>JAHEYE010000208.1 GCA_023251695.1 Sphingobacteriaceae bacterium
GAGAATACGGATATTTTTATAACCAAAGTCCTCTAATTTTTTATGCAGATAATCACATCCCACAAATTCATACGTTCTCGCACAAGCTGTATTATCACTCACCAATAACATTTTTTTAATGTAATTTCCTACAGAAGGAAAATCAGATTGTGAAGTTGAGTCTGCATAAATTTTACGCTGACAATAAAACGCACTATCCGTAAGCATAGAAGTCTCCAAATCAATTCCTTTTTCTTTCAGCTCCTGCAGTTTAATTAAAGCTACCAAAGAAACGGGCAACTTGATTGTACTCGCCGGATAAAAATAATTTTTATTGAGATGGTATTTGTATTCTTTAAAGGATGGCTTGTTATTTGCATCACGGTTAATTTGAGTGTAAACAACCTGCAATTTGTATTTATTGGGCTGAGATAGGACGTTGCTGTACGTTGTGAGTGTTGATTTTAAAAGACTGTCAAGAAATGGAGAGGTTTGAGAATGGGCCGGAAATGACAATATAATTGAGAGAAGAAAAAATCCCTTACACATTATTTTTTTCTTTGTTGAATTTTTCACTAAGCCAATAAAAAATGAATCCAATTGCAACTGTTCCCAAGCCAAATAAGGATTCTTCGGTTTTATTCTTAAAGATAAAAAATAAAATCCAGCCACTAATCAACAAAAATAAAATTGGAGTAACCGGATAAAGTGGAGTTTTAAATTCAGGCTTGATGTTTTTGTGCTTAAATCTTAATATAAACACACCAAAAACAGTTAAAAACGTAAATAAATTTAAGGTAAAGCCCACATATGTAATTAAGGATTCAAATGAGGAAGTCATTACCAAAATGATTGAAATCACCGACTGAAAAATGACAGCAACATAAGGTACATTGTTTTTGTTAGAAGTCGAGAACACACTTAATTGTCTCATCCCCTTCCCCATTGCCTGCATAACTCGTGGTCCGGCTAAAATCATCGCACTTACAGTTGAAACTAATAATAAAGCAATCACTAAACTCATGAATTGCCCCAGATCATGACCAAATATTTTATTGGCGCTTAAATAGCCGACTTCAACTTGTCCTTTTAATTCGGCAACCGGAACGGAATACATAAAAACAAAATTAAGTCCAGTATAAATTATCATCACAATTAAGGTTCCCCAAACTAAAGCTTTCGGTAAATTCTTTTGCGGGTTTTTTATTTCTCCGGCAATATAGGAAGCTGCATTCCATCCGCTATAAGCATAAGTTACAAATACCAACGAAACCGCGAAAGCAGCTGAAGTTATTTGATTCCAACTATCAGAATTTGGCGCAAAGGACGTAACATGATCAGGCTTATGAAACAATCCAAACCCAACAAACATCACAATAATTACAATTTTAATTAAAGTAAATGCGCGTTGAAGTGCGCTTCCTAATTTTAAATTTACAGAGTGAATTGCTGTCAGAATAATAATTACAGCAATCGCCAAAAATTGGGCGTTAACATCTCCATAAATTTTATTCACGTACAAACCTAAAGCTGTTGCCGCCGCCGCAACCGGAGCCGCAAAACCAACCGTAACCGAAACCCACCCTGATAAAAACCCAACCGAGGGATGATATAATTTTGATAAATAATTGTACTCGCCCCCACTCTCCGGAAATGCAGAACCGATTTCTCCATAAGTTAAAGCACCACATAATGATAATACCCCTCCAACAATCCACAACATCATAATCGCAAAACCGGATTCGATATTCATTACCTGAAAACCTAAACTCGTGAATACACCTGTGCCAATCATATTGGCAATTACCAATGAAATAGCTGTTGCAAAACCAATTTTTTGAATGTTCGATGAGTTCATTAATCGAACGATTGGGAAGACTTAGATGACATTTCCAACATTACCTGATATTGTTGAGGCGTTAAATCATTAAAGTAAAAATTAATCGGATTTACTTTTTCGCCATTCTTAATGACTTCGTAATGGATGTGTGGCGCAGTACTTAAACCTGTACTGCCGACATAACCAACTAATTCACCACGCTTAATTTTTTTCCCAACCCTCACAGCCAGTTTACTCATGTGACCATATAAAGTTTGATAACCGAATCCATGATTAATTACTACGTGATTACCGTAACCCTGGGCATTCGCATCCGCAGTTTCAACAACACCATCGCCTGTTGCATAAATCGGCGTTCCCTGCTCTGCTGCAAAATCCATTCCGGGATGAAACTCAGGCGTTTTATAGATCGGATGTGTTCTCCACCCAAAGCCACCGGGCTGACGACGTAAATCTTTATTATTAATTGGCATAATGGCCGGAATCGACATCATCATTTGTTCTTTATTCTTCGCCAATTTCACTACTTCATCAAACGATTTCGACTGAATATACAATTGCTTAGAAATTTTATCCAAACGCTCAGTTGTAGTTTTCAAAAGCTGCGCATTATCAAAATTATCGAATACTGAATAACGATCGCTGCCCCCAAAACCCGCCTGACGGATAGAATTAGGAATTGGTTCCGATTCAAAAATCACACGGTAAATGTTATCATCACGGTCTTGCAAATCATTTAGCACCAATTGTGTCTGGTCCATTTTTTTATCCAGTAAATTATATTGCAATTGTAGCGCTTCGATTTCACGCCGCAGCATTTTTTCTTTGGGAGAATCCAAAAACTTATAAGCCAGAATAACAGTACCTGTAGCAAACACTAATCCAATCGCTAAATACGAGGTAAAACGCCAAAAACGGTCACGAAAAGTCACCTTAACCTTTTCATAGGTAAGCGATTTGGTATTAAATCTATATTTAACTTTCGACATCTTGTTGAAAAACAGCCATTTTGACTATGGCAAAGATAAAAAATTAAGCTAAATTTGCAAGCTAAGTTAAGAGTTAAAAAGTGATAATGATTTATCACAGGTTTTATGGAAGCGAATAAAGTACGGCAAACATTTTTAGATTTTTTCAAGAGTAAAGGACATGAGATTGTTCCCTCTGCGCCAATGGTGGTGAAGGGTGATCCAACGCTTATGTTCAATAACAGCGGTATGGCGCCCTTCAAAGATATTTTTTTAGGAAACGTTCCTATTAAACACCCACGCATCGCTGATACGCAAAAATGTTTACGTGTAAGCGGAAAGCATAACGACTTAGAAGAAGTTGGCGTTGATACTTATCATCACACCATGTTCGAAATGTTGGGTAATTGGAGTTTCGGTGATTATTTTAAGAAAGATGCGATTGAATGGGCCTGGGAATTATTAACGAAAGTTTATAAAATTGATCCGTACCGTTTATACGTTACTGTTTTTGAAGGCGACGAAAAAGAAGGTCTGGCTTTTGATCAGGAAGCTTATGATACCTGGGCAAAATTAATTCCTAAAGACAGAATTCTGAAAGGAAATAAAAAAGATAATTTCTGGGAAATGGGCGAAATGGGTCCATGTGGTCCTTGCAGCGAAATTCATTGCGACATCCGTAAAAGTGAAGAGAGGTTAGGAAGTCCGGGACATGTTTTAGTAAACACGGGACATCCTCAGGTAATAGAGATTTGGAACAATGTGTTCATGGAATTTGAGCGCAAAGCCGATGGTTCATTGATAAAACTACCGAAACAGCACGTGGATACCGGAATGGGTTTCGAACGTTTGTGCGTTGTGTTACAAGGAAAACAAAGTAACTATGATACGGATGTGTTCATGCCCATCATTCACAAAATTGAAGAATTAAGCGGTTTACGTTACAAACCGGAAGATGAAGCGCATCACAAAAAACAATTGATGATCAATATCGGCATGCGTGTTATTGCTGATCACATCCGTGCTATTTCATTTTCTATTTGTGATGGTCAGTTACCAAGCAATACTGGCGCAGGCTATGTTATCAGAAGGATTTTGAGACGCGCTATCCGTTACGGTTATCAGTCGTTGAACATGAAAGAGCCTTTTATGTACCGTTTGGTTCCGACATTAGCGAATCAAATGGGACAAGCATTTCCGGAATTAGTGAATCAAAAAGTATTGGTTGAGAAAGTAATTAAGGAAGAAGAAATTTCTTTCTATAAAACATTGGAATTTGGTTTAAAGCGGATTGATCAGGTGTGTATTGATTTAACCAATTCGAAAAAAGGAACCGTTATTGACGGTAAAGTAGTTTTTGAATTGTACGATACATTTGGATTTCCTCTTGATTTAACACAATTGATTGCGAAGAGTTATGATTTGAGTGTTGACGAAGATAGTTTCGCTAAATATTTAGAGGAACAAAAAAACCGTTCGCGCGCTGCTACAAGTGTAGATACCGAAGATTGGATTTATACAGAATTCGGAAAATCGGTTCAAGGTGAAAAAGAAACTGAATTTGTAGGCTACGATGAATTAGAGACCGAATGTAAAATTGTCCGTTACCGGAAAGTAAAAGCAAAGAACAAAGAGCAATATAATCTGGTTATCAATAAAACTCCTTTTTATGCTGAGAGCGGTGGACAAGTCGGAGATATTGGTGTTTTAGAAAGCATAAATGAAAAAGTTTTTATAACTGATACCAGAAAAGAAAACGGTGTATTTATTCATTTCTGCGATAAACTACCTGAAAATATTAATATTGCTTATGTTGCAAAAGTCGACAAAACAAGAAGACTGCTCATCAACAATAACCACAGTGCTACGCACCTTTTGCATGCCGCTTTAAGAAATACACTCGGAAAACATGTTGAGCAAAAAGGAAGTTTGGTAAATGACGAACATTTACGTTTCGACTTTTCGCATTTTTCAAAAGTTACTGATGAAGAATTGAAAGAAATTGAACATGTTGTTAATTCCAAAATCCGTGAGAATGTCCCTGTAACTATTGAATTAATGAACATTGAAGCTGCTAAAAAAACAGGAGCTATGGCTTTATTCGGGGAAAAATACGGAGACGTGGTCCGGGTGGTGACGATGGATAAAAATTTCTCGATAGAGCTTTGTGGTGGTACGCATGTAACTTCAACCGGACAAATTGGTTTCTTTAAATTAAAGAGTGAAGGTGCAGTTGCGGCGGGTATAAGAAGGATCGAGGCGATTTCATCGGCTAAAGTGGAAGAGTTTTTTGAAGAGCAAAGTTCGACTTTAAATGAAATCAAAAATATTTTCAAGGGCAGTAAAAATATTGTGAAGAGCATAACTGATTTTGTTGAAGAACATAATCAATTGCAAAAACAATATTTAGAACTTATCAGAGAGCGCGCTAAAGTTGTGAAAGAGAATTTACAAACTGAAATTAAAAAAACAACACCTAAAGATGGAATCCGTTTGGTAAGTACTAAAATTGAATTCAATCATCTCGATGAAATAAAAAACATTCATTTTCAGTTAACTAAAGAATTTTCTGATTTGGTTTTAATTACCGGTTACGAATTGGATGGCGCTGCAGGTTTAACAGGCTCTACCTCCACTCAATTGGTTGAATCAAAAAAAATCGATATGGGTAAAATCATCCGCGAATCGGCAGCAGTTATGAAAGGTAATGGCGGCGGACAAAAATTCTTTGCGCAAGGTAAAGGTCCGGAATTATCTTCTTTGGATAATGCCATGAACAAAGCTAAAACCTTAATATAGCCGCAGTTCCGATAGCTATCGGAATCACGGATTTTCACTGAATTATTAAAAAAAATGAGCAACAAAATAACAATAATAGGCGGCGGTAATTTAGGAGCTGCCATTGCAGAAGGCTTAATCACTTCAAAATATTCTAAAGCATCAGATATTACTGTAACGCGCAGAAATATTTCTTTATTAAATGATTTAAAGAAAAAAGGTTGCCTTGTTGAAACAGATAATGCAAAAGCCGTAAAAAGTGCTGATATTATTTTGCTCTGCGTAAAACCCTTTCAGATTAAAGAAGTTTTAAAAGGGGTTTCAAAAAATTTGAATTCAAAACAGATTTTAATTTCTGTCGTGAGCAGTACTTCCATTGATGAAATTACTGAAGCGATAGGGAACAAATTGTCGGTCTTCAGAGCCATGCCAAATACAGCAATCGCTATCGGAGAAAGCATGACTTGCCTGGCCCACCAAAACGCAAATAAAAAAGAAATTGAAACTGTAGTTGGCTTATTTGATAAACTTGGTCAGACTGTAATAATTGAAGAAAAACTAATGGAAGCGGCCACCATTATCGGCGCTTGCGGAACAGGTTTTGCCATGCGTTATATCAGAGCAAGTATACAAGGTGGCATCGAAATTGGTTTTGATGCAGTAACAGCCCGGAAAATTGTATCACAAACAGTAAAAGGTGCTGCAGAATTATTAATAAAAAAAGGCACTCATCCTGAACAG
>JAHEYE010000209.1 GCA_023251695.1 Sphingobacteriaceae bacterium
TATCTCTTAATGTCAGAAAACCATGCGCAAAGCCCTCAGGAATATACATCATCGTTTTATTTTCTTCAGTTAACTCAGCAGCAACATGCTTCCCGTAGGTTGAAGATCCTTTCCTGATATCTACAGCAACATCAAGAACAGCACCGGTTATAACGCGCACCAATTTACCTTGTGCGAAAGGCGGATTCTGAAAATGCAATCCTCTTAATACACCTTTATGCGAGAGCGATTGGTTGTCCTGAACGAAATTTAAATTGAGGTCGTTTTTAATAAACAATTCCTTATTATAGCTTTCGAAAAAGTACCCACGGGCATCAGCGAAAACCTTTGGATTAATAATCCACAATCCTTCAATGCCTGTATTAACAAGTTCCATTACTTCTTAGAAAAAAAACCTTTTTTTCGTTTATTTAATTTCGCCTCGTCAGAATAATAACCTGAACCGTAGCCGTAACCATAACCATAGCCGTAACCATAGCCGTAGTTGTAACCATATGAAGCACCTTTCTTAACATCAACACCATTTAAAATAATTGATAAGTGCTGGATGTTATTCTCATTTCTTAACCTGTCGATAATCTGAGCGAAATTCTTTCTGGAGTATTCAGCCCGGAAAACATAAATGGGATAATCGGCATGACGTAAGGTTAATAAACCATCGGTTACTAATCCAACCGGAGGATTATCAACTACAACATAATCAAATTTTGTTTTGAGATATTCGAGCACTTCCATCAATTTACCGCTCATGATTAATTCGGAAGGATTTGGAGGTATAGGTCCTGCTGTAATAAATTTTAACTGAGGAATAGAACTGTCGTTTAAACATTCATCAACAGTTGTAATATTCGTAAGGATCGTACTCATCCCCTTATCATTACTCACTTCGAACCCACGGTGGATCTTTGGCTTACGCATATCCAAATCAATAATAACAGCTGTTTTTCCGCTATAGGCTAAAATACCGGCGATATTTAATGCTACGAATGTTTTACCCTCACCCGAAATAGTTGAAGTAATGGAAACAATCTTTGGACCTTCGGTATTATTGATGAACTGCAAATTTGTCCGTATGGCGCGGAACGCTTCCGTTATTAAAGCTTTCGGGTTTTTATCTACTATCAATTGCGAAAGCGGCATGGTGCTCTCGAATTTAGGAATGATACCAAGGGTATTGATACTTGCGCTTGTGTGACGGATAATCTCGCTGAGTGAAGAAATTTTATCGTGAAGGAAATAACGTATAAAAATAAGAACCAAACTTGATAACATGAAGGCAACAAATGCAACCGATAAAGCACTTTTCCGGCTTGGCGAAACAATTAGTCCGTCACCCGTGGCTTTTTCTAAGATGATGTTTTGGGAAACGAAACCGGCATTTGCAATTGAATACTCGGTCTTTTTCTCTAATAACATGGTATAATACTTTTCACTTATCGAATAAACACGCATCAATCGCGCCAGCTCGACCTCTATTCTGGGATCCTGATCCACTTTGTCTTTGTAAGTCAATGACTTCTCTTGAAGATTCAGGTAACGGGCCTTGTATTTTAAATGAACCGAACTAAGGCTTCTCAACAAGAGCTCTTTCTGACCTTCCAACTGTTTATTGATCTGATCAATGTTTGTGGATTTAGGAGTTACGAAAAATAACAGATTCTCTTTTTCCGTTAATAGTTTTTGAATGTTGTTAAGCACGTCTTTTATACGCCCTTCATCTTCTGACCCGGCTAATAATGACATTAACTGATAAATATCAATGTTTTTATTAGTAGCGATGTCGTTTTGGATCTCGCTTAATAATTTTTCCTCCAGTTCAACCTGCAGCATCTGATCTTCTAGGTCGGAAAAACGAACCAAGTTAGAACGAAGCACCTCAACGTTATTATTGTTCAGGTTCTTTTGCTCTTTATATTTTGATAAATTGCCTTCGGCGCCTTTAAGATCATCAAATACAACCGTTAGCTGTTCATCGATAAACGAAATAATTTTTCTTGAACTTTCACTTTTGCGGACGATATCATAAGATAAATATTCCTCAGTAACCGCATTCACAATGTCTTTAGACCTTTTCGGATTAATATCCTGAACAGTCACCAATATTGTTTTTGCGAGGTCAGATAACATCTTGATGTCAATTTTAGTTTGCATCTCAGAGGTAATAACGTCAACATTTTTTATTACGAAATAAAACTTATTTGTGCCAAGGGCATTTGAAACGACGGCTTTTTCCATTTCTGGGTTTAAGAATACCCTTATATCAAAATCATTGCCCCTAATCTTTGAATTAGTAAAGAATTTTATAGTTTTAACCACACCATTTTGAGTATAACTAAGGTCACCGCTATTAAGATCGCGTGCGAAGGTTATGTATATCTTTTGATTATAAAGCGCCTCATTCTTTATTTCCACCTGAACATTGAATGGTGAGTTCACATACAATTCATTACTTTTAAAGGTTCCCTCATTAAAATAACTTGCTTCTATCTGTAAACGGTCTACAACACGTCCAACGAATTTTTTTGAACGCATTAATTCTATCGCCTCAGCAATTTTATTAGTATTCGCTTCTATTTGGTTTAATTCGAGAATTTTATTCGCCTCGTTATTATCGTTTACCTGTAATTTTGATTTGGATTCGAAAATAGGCTGACTATAACGTAAATAAAGAAAAGCTGAGCTGAAAACGATGATAAAAAATAAAATAAGATAATACTTACTTTTAAGGGTGAGGTACAAAAATAAGCTAAAGTCAATACTACTACTGAACTTTTCGACACGCTCTTTATACCTGTCTACTTCACTATCAATTTTTGCGTTGAGCATTATTTGATTTTAAACACGCTATAAATTAAAATGGTACTTGAAATGATACTCACAATAGGGGCTAATTCGGCGGCAACTGTACGTGCTAAGCGGTAACGTGGCTCAATATAAATAATATCATTTGCCAATACTTTTGTGTTTCCGGCAGCCAGACCCTCAATCTTTGACAAATCCATTAAGAAAACTTCGGGTTTAGAGTTTCTGTAATTCCTGATTAGTTTTACTTTGTAAGCTTTTCCGTCATCGGTAATACCCCCCGCAAGTGCAATCGCCTCTAAAACTGTAGTGTTGTTATTGGAGAGCGGTAACACTTTTGCAACACCACCATTACCGGGGAAGACAATAACGCGTTTGTTAGTTACCCTTACAGTTACGAAAGGCTTCACATAATATTCTGAATATTTTTCTTCGAGAACCTTTTCTACTTCACGTATGGTATAGCCTTCTAATTTCACATAACCGATCATCGGTAATTTAACCAACCCATCGCTTTCAACTAATACGTCCAAGTCGTTACGGTAAATGATATTGGCCTGGTTGGCAAGGTCAATCAATTTAAATCCATCATTCGTAAACACCCTGTATTGGATCTGATCATTAGAAGTTAACTTATAATCCTGATTGGATAATGAATCCGTTAACTTATCATACGCATAATCAGTTTTGGTTTTTAACATCAGATTAGACCTGAAGATTTTGCAAGAAGAAAAGGCTAGTAAAAAAACCGGGAAGAGTATTAATAATTTACGCATAAATAGGTTTTTACAAAGATATTAATTTTTGTGACAAAATACTAAAAAACAGTGCTTTACCTCGGGTATTCAATCCTTACATGATACATATTCATAAGCCGTTTTTTAAATATTTTTTTAACGGTTGTAATGTCTTTGAAGGTAATTTCCGCGTTAATTAGCTGATTTTCGCTTATTTTATAGTCTATAATACGGTCAACCAGCTCATTTATTGTCAAAGCATCGTACTTTTTTAGCGATCTGGAGGCGGCTTCCACCCCATCCGCCATCATTAAAACCGCCGTTTCTTTACTGAAAGGAATTGGTCCCGGATATCTGAAGGCCTCTTCATTTATTTTCTCGCCGGTATGTTCTTTTTTGAACGTATTATAAAACCATCCAACAGTTGTAGTACCGTGATGCGTACGTATGAAATCAATAACCGCTTCAGGAAGTTTATGTTCCTTGGCTTTTTCAATACCTTTTATAACATGTGCAATAATTATCTTAACGCTTTCTTCAGGTAAAATTTCAGTATGCGGATTTACTTCACCCACCTGATTTTCGGTGAAATACCTTGGGTTATCAATTTTACCTATATCATGATACATAGCACCTGTCCTGATCAGCAAAGCATTTCCCCCAATGTGGAAAATGGCTTCCTCAGCGAGATTCGCCACCTGAAGCGAATGCTGGAAGGTGCCAGGCACTTTTACCGATAATTCCCGTAACAAAGGGTTGTTCAGATCGCACAATTCCATTAGTGTGAAATCTGAAATAAAACCAAATGATTTTTCGGCAAGGAAAATAAAAGGATAAGCCAGCAAGATTAATAATGAGCTTATAATAATGGGAAGGTAAAATATTTTTTGTGTGAGAATTTTTTCACTGTCCATCATCAGATGATAACCAACGAAGGACATCAAATAAAAAAATAATACCACTAAACCGGATACCAGTAACTCCTTCCGATTACGCATTTCGGCCACACTAAAAATGGTTCCCATGCCAATGATCAATTGCGTAAATACAAATTGAAATTTATCGGCTGCGTAAAAAGAACAGAATAAAATAGCAATCAAAAAAGTAAATAATGCCGTTCGGCTATCGAAAAATATCCTGATCAAAACAGGAAGTAAAGCAAAAGGAAGCGCACCAAAAAACAAAAGCCCATAAGGGGCAGTCACACCCGATATCAGAACCGATAAAATCACCATCATGAAAATAAAACTCACTTGCCTGGCCTGTCCGAAAATATTTTTCCTAAAAAAAGCCAGATACAACATCAATATTCCAAATAAAAGCGTTGCTATGATTAATTTTCCTACGGAGTTCAATACATCTCCCCTGGCACTCCTTCCTGAACTCAATAAATACTCTGTAATAATCTGCCGCTTTTGCGGGTTGATTTCCTCAAGGTGCTTAACTAATACATCACCTGCTTTATAAATTGTTTTATAAACCGAAAGATGTCCCAGGTTTTCGGCTGTATTTTTTTCTGTAAGAGCTTTATCACAATAAATTGTTACGGCAAGGTATTTGATACAATTCTCAATTATTATTCCGCCATCAGGATCACTACCCGCTTTCTTTCTGAAATAATCTACAGCTTTATCAACCGTAAAAAATTCCTTGTAATCAAATAAAGATACTTCCCCGTCTTTTATTAAAGAGATAAGGCCATGCAAATCTTTTTCTTCAATTTTTTCAATTACCCCTTTCGCATAAACAGAATCAAGAAGCTTTTTTACTTTCGAAAAAATCTTTCCACCCTTATCTTTTTTTAACTGCTCTTCTAATTCAACAGATCTGAAATCACGTTCTTCCACTGTTTCTTTAAAGTACATTGGGGAAGATCTTAAAATATCATTCTGCTCATTCTTAAATTCAACTTCTGTCTTAGGCAAATAAAACTCGTTCTCGGTGACCAGATTCTTAAACGGCCAGATTTTTAATCCTTTCACCGAATTAACCGAATACCCGAATTTTGAGGGCATTAAATACGCAACAATTAGCACCGATATAAAATACAATGCGATTTTGTATACCAACGAGTGCTTGTCGCGTATAAGGTTGAATAAATTCACTAACACAAAGTAAAAATTTAGTTAAAGTCAGCCCAGGGAAAGCGACTTATCTTATTAACAGAAGCGTTTTAATTAATCGAATAAACATATTGGATAGCGGCCGTGCGGGGCGATTCGATTTTCATTGGCCTTAAGGAGTAATCTGCATTAAGGGCATTGCTCACTATAAAAGAAATTTTGTGATGCTCGGTCAATTTGCATCCAAACCTTAAATCAACTACCTCAAATCCAAAATGCGTACGCCAGTAATTTGTTGCCTTTATTTCATAAAAATATTCTTTGGCATTATAAGTTAAGTCTTCCAAGTCAAGAAAAGCTTTGTCAATATTTTGCATGGCACTGTAATAACGGTAACTAAATCCAAATGAAAACCTGTATATCCTTAGCTCAACATCCGCCTTGAACATATGCTTGAACCTGTATTTCAAAATATTATCAGTTGTGTCCATACTTGCTTTTTTGTAACTCAGGTCAATTCCGGGACCCGGACCAAAAATAGGGTCGCAATGGGCATAAATTGTATCCGGTGTAAGGCTTACCGGTTCAACATAGGTATAACCGATTAGTGCAGTAATGCCAAACTTTTTATTTGTTTCAGGTGAGGAAAAAGCAGTTGACATATCCACTCCTCGCACTCTAGAATCACCGGTATTCA
>JAHEYE010000210.1 GCA_023251695.1 Sphingobacteriaceae bacterium
AAAATATTCCTTTTTAAAATCCGATAGTATTAATTTGTTTATTTGTGCCAAACGAAATGGTATAAATAGTAATATTTAGAGATTGCATACGTCAAGCATGACAAAGGCATAATCGTAAAACGTTTTGCAAAATATCCGATTGAAAATCTTTTGGTCTTCCAAAGAAAAATTCCCAACGACAGTGACCAAATTAAGCAGATAATATATGAGTTTATATGAAACCAATGGAATATTAATTCAAAATTTGAAGCGAAATAGCAAAATCCGTTCAATCTTACCCTACCAATGTAAGCGTTAATAATATCACACAACATCATTAAGCCTATTTGACCGAAATCAAATAAGAAGTAAAAAATCAAAATCTCTGACAAATATTTTAGCTTTTCTTTTTTACAGGTAAAAACCATTAAAATAAACAAAGTCAGTTTCAGTATAACGGAACAAAACAGAATTGTTTTAGTGTCTTCTACTGTGCAAGGGTAAGCAAAAGAACCTAGGTCATTAAAATAATGTTCACCGGCATCTAAATATAGAACAATATTAAAAATCAAATTGTTTATAAAAACATATATAGGAAAAGCAAGAATATAAAAAATAAGTTTAACCTTATCCTGAGCTTTTAAATATTGAATAATTTTAATCAGTGTAGAGTAAATATAGCGAATTTTTGTACTCTTAGACTCACCCCGTCATCACTGCGTGATGCCACCCCTCTCTACAGGTAGAGAGGGGATAGTCCGCCTGCGGCGGACAAGGGGTGAGTCAAAATACCTCATAATAATTCACAATATTTCCCTTTTTTCGTTTAGCAATTTTATTATCTTTAAGCCTTTATAAAACATCTCATGTTAATGAATAATATTTTTAAACTCGCCGCTTTAGCTTTATTGCTGATTTCATGCGGTAGCGAACACAAAAAGACTAACACTACTTTTTCTTTAAAAGGAACCTTAAGTGATGCAAAGGGCGAAACCTTATACCTCGAAAAACTGGCTTCTCAAACGCCATTGAAGGTGGATAGCTGCGTTCTTGATGATAAAGGGAATTTTTCTTTTGATAATTATGTTCCTGAACTAGGGTTTTACCGGATTAAAATCAGCGAGCAGAACTTTGGTATGCTCATAATGGATTCAATAGATAAAATATCCATTACCGGTAGTGTTAAGGATCTCGGAAATACCTATAAGCTGGAGGGTTCTCCGGATACCAAATTATTTTTGGAGTATAATGAACAAACAAAATCATTACAACGTCAACAAGATTCATTGAACGAAGCTTTCCGGTTTGCGATGACATCAAGCGCAGGAGGTAAAATGGATTCCCTACGCATGGATTCATTAAGTAAAAAATTTGAAGCCTTCTACGTAAGGGTTGTGGATAGATATTGCAGCAGTATCGCCGAAAAAGCAAAATCAAATTCCGACAGATTCCCTACAATTATTGCCATACAACCATTAGATCCAGAGAAGTACCTTGATGTTTTTAAACTGATTGATGAAAACTTAAGCAAAAAATATCCCGGCAATTCCGATGTCAATCGTTTCCATCAGGCGGTTGATAAAATGAAAACACAGTTGGGAGCCTTAAGATTAGGCATGGAAGCCCCGGAAATTAATCTTCCTAATCCCGAGGGGAAAAGTATTGCACTTTCTTCGCTCAGGGGAAAAATTGTATTGATCGACTTTTGGGCCAGCTGGTGTGGTCCGTGCCGTAAGGAAATGCCAACGGTTGTGGCCGCTTATAAAAAGTACAAATCAAAAGGATTTGAGATTTATGGTGTTTCATTGGATAAAGAAATGCAGCCTTGGAAAGATGCTATAACAAAAGACGGCATTACTTGGATTCAGGTAAGTGATTTGCAATTCTGGAATTGCGTTGCATCAAAAGCCTATAATGTACAATCGATCCCTTTCACTGTTTTGGTGGATAAAGAGGGAAAAATTATCGGGAAGGATTTGAGAGGTCCTGCCCTTGAAGCTAAACTGAATGAAATTCTGAATTAGTTTTTGATTAAGCTCCCGGATATTCTAATTATAAATCGTTGGTACATTGTACTGACGATTTTTTTTATTTCACTTGATGTTTTCCCTCAAGACCAATACTTTCAGCAAGAGGTTAATTATAAAATCAAGGTTTCACTGGATGATAAAAAACATGAGTTATCTGCTTATGAAGAAATAAAATACATTAATAACTCGGTGACTTCGCTTTCTTACATTTATTTTCATCTTTGGCCTAATGCTTACAAAAATCACCAAACGGCTTTGGCAAAACAATTTTTAGAAGATGGACAAACAAATTTCTATTATTCGAAACCCGAAGAAAGGGGATTTATAGATAGTTTGGATTTTAAAGTAAACGGAAAAAGTGTAAAAATTGAATATGATGCAGAGCATATAGATATCTGTAAATTAATTCTGAATGAACCAATCCGTTCTCATGATACCATTACCATTTCAACACCGTTTCATGTAAAATTACCGGATGCAAAATTTTCACGGATGGGTCATACCGGACAGGCCTATTACATTACGCAATGGTATCCAAAGCCGGCGGTTTACGATAATACGGGCTGGCATCAAATGCCTTATCTTAATCAAGGTGAATTTTATAGTGAGTTTGGTACTTTTGATGTGAGCATTAGCGTTCCGCAAAATTATTTATTGGCAGCTACAGGCGATAGAATTGATGCTTTTGATGAGGAAGAATGGCTGAATATGAAAGTGGCTGAAACGGAAGAAATGTTTAAAGGCAATAAGTTCGACGAGAAAAAAAATGATTGTCCGGCATCTGCCTCCGGAAAAAAAACTATCCGCTTCATGCAATCGAATGTACATGATTTTGCATGGTTTGCCGATAAACGTTTTCACGTGTTGCGCGATAGGGTAAAGTTACCCGCCAGCGGAAGAATGGTGGATACCTGGGTTTTCTTCACTAACAATGAGGCAAAGCTCTGGAAAAAATCGTTAGAGTATGTTAACGATGCTACTTTGTTCTATTCGTATTTCATTGGTGATTATCCTTATAATCATGTCACGGCCGTCGACGGTGTTATTGCTGCAGGTGGCGGAATGGAATACCCGAATATTACGGTTATCGGCCAAAGCAGTAATGATTTCACTCTCGAAACAACTATTATGCATGAAGTAGGTCATAACTGGTTTTACGGTATTATGGGAAGCAACGAACGCGATTTTCCAGGCATGGATGAAGGCTTAAATTCGTTTTACGAAATGCGTTACATTCAGGCTAAATATCCCAATAAAAAATTAACAGCTTTGTTCGACCGTGATAGCACTTTTAAGTTTTTAGGACTCAATAAATTTCCGCATAAGGAATCTTATAAAATAGCATATTTAATTTCGGCACGGCAAAATCTTGATCAGCCTATCAATACCGAGTCGTCTAAATTCACAAAATATAATTACGGAGCTATTGTTTATGCAAAATCTGCAATTGTGTTTGATTACCTAATGAGTGCGGTTGGTAATGAAAAATTTGACGATGGTATGCGTTTTTATTATGATAACTGGAAATTCAAACATCCGAGTCCGCGGGATCTGCAAAAGACCCTGGAATACCATTGCGCCATTGATATGAATTGGTTTGTTGAAGGAATGATTAAATCGAAGGAGAAAATAGATTATAAAATTATCCGCCATAAGAAAATGGAAAATGGGGGGCATTTGGTTGTTGTGAAAGGCAAGGGTAAAGTCATGGGGCCGGTTAGTATGGCAGGATACAAAGACGGGAAACTGGTGGGCCAGGTTTGGTATAATGGTTTCACCGGAAAAAGAGTGTTTGAATTTCCGCCAAGCGAAGTGGGTAAATTTAAAATCGACGGGGAAAATACCGTTCCCGAAATTAACCGGAGCAACAATACTTTAAGAACACGTGGTTTATTTAAGAGAGCGGAACCTTTGCAATTGAATTTTCTTGCAAAAATTGACGACCCGGATAAGTCGCAATTGAATTACATGCCGATATTGGGATATAACATGTATAATAAGTTCATGCTTGGGATGGCATTTTATAATTACAGTTTATTGCAGAAGAGATTTGAATTCACATTAGCCCCCATGTATGCTTTCGGAAGCAACACGCCTGTTGGTTCGGCCGATCTTCAGTTTAATCTTAACCCTAGTCAGGTACTCCAAAAAGTTTCTATCGGTGCAAAGTTTAAAAGTTATGCGTACGATTTTTCGGCCCCCGATAAATTTTTCCCGAATACAAATGTCAGCGACCCAAGTTTTTTCTCATTTAACTATTACAAGGCAGAACCGTTTTTGAAAATAGAAATAAAAAAGAAAAATCCACGGAGCCCGATAACACAGTATGTAAATCTGAGAAGCGTAATAACTTTGGTGGAAACCGATGAAACATACAGCAGGGTATTTAACGAGATACAACAAGCGCCTTTTAAGGTAAATGAAATGAATTATGTGAATGAGGCGGCTTATGTTTTCGAAAACAACCGTACTATAAATCCATTCGGCTTTAATATTAAATTGCAGCAAAATGGTGATTTTTCTAAGGTTAACTTAACTGCAAATTACGCGATCACACTTAAGGATAAACATTCCTTCGATTTCCGCTTATTTGCGGGCACATTTTTATCAGGGAAGAGCAGGGGGGCTTACCGCTATCGTGCAAGTGGTTTTAATGGTTATCAGGATTATAATTACGATTATAATTTTATGGGTAGGAACGAATATAACGGACTGGGTTTTGCCCAATTTGCAGAAGAAGACGGAGCATTGAAAATATGGACTCCCTTAGGGCAGTCGGATACCTGGTTAGCAGGGCTGAATATTAAATCACCTAAATTTTTCAAATTACCTGTGAAATTATTTGCTGATGTTATTACCTGTGATGGAACTGTTTTATTGAAGGAAAAGTTTTTATACTGTGCCGGTTTTGAAATTTGTGTTTGGAAAGATATCTTTGAAATATATGTACCTCTGCTTTATAACAAAGAAATAGCCGATGTTTTAAAATTAAATAACAAAACAACATTTTTTGAAACCATACGTTTTACGTTTAACATAAATAAAATTAACCCAAGAGAATCAATAACAAAGAGCTTTTTATAATGCAGGCCGGTAAAAAAATATATTTTGCTTCTGACTTCCATCTGGGCGCCCCAAAGGATACTAAAAGTGCTGAGCGGGAACGCTTAATTTGTAAGTGGCTGGATGAAATTAAGGGTGATGCAGAAGAAATTTTTCTGGTTGGTGATATTTTTGATTTTTGGTACGAACATGTGTATACCATTCCCAAAGGTTTTGTGAGATTATTGGGAAAAATTGCGGAATTGAACGATCAAGGAATTAAAATTCATTTTTTCAGTGGCAACCACGATACCTGGATGAAAGATTATTTTCAGAAGGAAATTGGTGTTTCTGTTAATCATATCCCTGTTTCACGCACTTTTAACGGTAAAAATTTTTATATCGGCCACGGTGATGGTTTGGGTCCCGGTGATGGTTGGTATAAATTCCTGAAGATGATATTCAGAAGTAAAGTTGCTCAATGGCTGTATTCACGTATTCATCCTAATTTGGCGTTTTGGCTGGCAAGAGCGTTCAGTTTAAAGAGCAGGGCAGTTACAGGAAATGCGGACGAAAAATTTGAGGGAGCTGAAAAAGAATGGTTGTTTTTATATTGTCGCGACTTTCTAAAAACCAATAAAGTCGATTTTTTTGTTTTCGGTCATCGTCATCTGCCACTTGATTTGGATGTTGACGGCAAAGCAAAATATATTAATCTTGGAGATTGGCTCCGTTATAACTCTTATGCTGTGTTCGATGGTGCTAAACTTGAGCTGAAGTATTACAAATAATATTCCGTAACTTTAAGGATTAGTAATTAATCCTGATGTCTTTTTTCCGAAAAATAAAATTGATTTTTATTTCACTGTTGGTCTTTCAGTCCGCTTTCGGAAAGGAGATCATCACAAAAAAAGATTCACTATTTAGTACAAAAACAAAAAAAATAGGTCTGGGTATTTTTTGTGGCGGTTTAACAGCGGGTTCGTTAGTTTATTTGAATCAAGTATGGTACAGTCAGTATAATACTGGAAAATTCCATTATTTCGATGATTCACAAGAATGGCTGCAAATGGATAAGGTGGGGCATTTTCACAGTACCTTCCAGATATCAAATCTTACAATGAAAGCATTTGCTTGGGCCGGGTACAATAACAAACAAAAACTATTCATCGGCGGTACCTTGGGATATGGGTATATGACGGCGATTGAGGTGATGGATGGTTACAGCAAGGGCTGGGGTT
>JAHEYE010000211.1 GCA_023251695.1 Sphingobacteriaceae bacterium
TGGACTGATAAAAAATTCAGGACTCAATGTGTTTTGACATTTCTTATTCTGGCTTTACTATTATTTTCCCTCAGCTATTTTTTCGCATTCATTGAAGCACGTGAAGGATATCGATTTAACGATGTCATATTAAATTTGAGTCCGCCCTTCGATGTATCGCTTTATACTTTTTTTATTATTTACTCGGCGGCCATTCTGACAATTATAAATGTCGCGCCAATGCCTTTATTGTATTTAAGAGCTGTGCAGACTTATGTTTTAATTTTAGTGTTTAGGTTAATCACACTTTATTTTACTCCACTCGCAGCGCCTGAAAATATTATTCCGCTCAACGATCCTTTTATTGAACATTTTTTTTACGGGCAAGTGCGGATCACAAAGGATTTATTTTTCTCCGGACATGTAGCTACAGTTTGCTTATTGTATGTTGTCAACCCTAAGAAAAAGTTGAAATGGTTTTATGTTGCCGTTATTATTCTGGTCTCAGTATTAATTATGATACAGCGTGTGCATTATAGTTTTGATGTTTTTGCCGCGCCCTTGTTTGTATGGTTGGCCTGGAAAATAACCGGAAAAATAAAATTGTATTAAAAAGCAAAAAGCCCCCGCAATGGCGGAGGCTTTTAGTATTTGTATTTCCCGTATCCCACCGCTACTTTAGTAATCGGTGTCGGTTAGTGGTTTTATCTTTAAGATCAGTTACCTGATTTCTATAATAAAGATAGCAAATAACGTGCCTTTCCACACGTATTTGCCTCTGTAATTACTCACACGTAATTAACAGTATATGACCTTAAATGAGTGCGGGAATGATGGGGTCTATTGAGTAAAACAAATTTTCTCCCGCGTAATGAAAAATTAACTGTTCATATTAACAGATTTTAGGAATTACTTAAGGATGAGATGGTATTTCCCTACTTTAGTACCCGTTATGCGCATCCACGATCTGATCAATGAAATACAGGAGCTCAGCACTAACGTTCCACGTAAGGCGGCTTTTGATATTTACAATATCCTCGAAAATAATAAAACGCTTTTCGCAAGCACAATGGATCCAGATACATTCCGTCAAATTCTAATCACGTTTGAGAAAATGGCCTATGCCGGCTCAACTGAATTTAATTCACCGTATTATAAGGATGAATATCAGAAATCGTATAATTTACTTTCGTTTTATTTGGGGAAAGTAATTTGACTCCCCTTAAAATGTTCAACAATATATTCCAGCACTTGTTCATGAAATTTAAATACATGTTTATTCTCGATTCTAATCACAACTATGCCGAGGCTGTTTAAAAATGCATCACGTTTTTTATCATTTAACAAACCTTTTTCGGAAAAATGTTGTGCACCATCCAATTCAATGCATAACTTTTCCGAGGGACAGAAAAAATCCAAAATATAATTTCCTACGCTGAATTGTCTTCTGAATATCCGACCTTCTAATTGTTTATTTTTAATCGAACGCCATAAAACGGCTTCAGCGGAGGTAGAATTATTCCTGAGAGACTTTCTGTATTCCCTCAGTTTCTTTTTGTTATAGTGGGGATTAGCATAATTCATTTTTCAAAAATACATTGAAGAATAAAAAAACATGGCTACAAATTGTAGCATTTTAGAAAATAATTAACTGGGGGAACTCCCCCGCCACAGCTATGCTGTGGCATCCCCTCTTAAAGAGGGGTAAACATTACGGTTATATGTACAAATTTTTTCCCCTCTTCAAGAGGGGCTGGTCCGCCGGTGGCGGATGGGGGAGTTAAATGGACATTAACCACATAACCCCGTTTTGCCATCCGCCTAATTTTTTGTTATTTCAAGGTGTAACTAATTACCAGAACAGAATTATACTCCGCATGCAAATACGAATACTCCTCTTTTTTTTATTCCTTCTTTCAGTGGTGAAAACAAATGCACAAAATTTTGTGCCTGATTCGAGTTTTGAGCGCAACAGCGGCGTCCCACTTCTTCTCTCATCGCTCAACATGAATGGTTCCTGGCACAATCCCACAAAAGCAACACCCGATCTGTTTTGCGAGTGCGATAAAAAATTAATGGAAAGTTCAGAAGCACAAGTCCCGCGCAATCCCATGGGCATACAAAAGGCCAACACCGGAAAATGTTACGCGGGTATTTACCTGCTCTCGCATCACGACTACCGCGAATACATACAAACGCAACTAATGTCGCCATTAAAGGGCGGCGTAAAATATGAACTCAATTTTTATATCAGCCTCTCCGATTATTCGCGCATTGCCATCAATCAAATGGGTGTTTGTTTTCTGAAAGGAAAAGTGGAAACGGATAACACGGGCATCATCACGTCCGTAAAACCAATTTACGTCCATATCCGCAACGAGTTGGGAATGGATACAGTGGAATGGCACAAATTTACTTTGGAGTATAAAGCAAAAGGGGGCGAACAATATTTATTGATGGGCAGCTGGGATATAACGGCCATCGACTATACCGGCGTAAAAGTTCCTAAGAGTGTGCAGACGCGCATCAATCAGCGTGCCGAGCAGGATGCATATTATTATATTGACGATGTGAGTCTGCGTGAATACCACGAACCTTATGTTGCAAAATTTGACACCGTTGTTGTTCCGAAAATTGATACGCTTAAACCAACACTTGTATTTACAAACGATTCAACCGGAAAAAATCCGAACGTTAGCGTTGTGATGGACAAGCCTATTATTCTGAAAAATGTTTTGTTTGAAACGGGTGAGGCAGTATTATTGCCAACATCATTTCCGGAGCTTGATGCGACTGCTGATTATTTGATACGGACCCCGGGAATAAAAATTGTTGTAAGCGGACATACAGACAACATTGGCAGCGAAAAACAGAATTTAGAACTCTCCGAAAAACGCGCGAAGGCCGTGTTAGATTATTTGGTAAGCAAGAGCATTGATCCTGGAAGAATCTCACACAAAGGTCATGGCAGCACACAGCCCATTGCCGACAATAACACGGAGGAGGGCCGCAAGCAGAACAGAAGGGTAGAGCTGGTGTTTTCGAAATAGAAAACAAAATTTATCCGGCATATAAATGGCATGGCTGGCTTGGTCGCCACATCCAAAAAGAGGCTACAGCAGCTGAAAAATAATGTTTTTAGCCTCTAAAATTTTAGTACTTTTGCTATCCCTGTAAAAGGGAAAAGGTCCTGTGGCCGAGTGGCTAGGCTGAGCTCTGCAAAAGCTCCTACAGCGGTTCGAATCCGCTCGGGACCTCAATAAATCAAGAAAACAAATAAGGTCCCTTTCAGGGACTTTTTTGTTTTTCCTGTCGCAATCCAAGCTTGCTTGAGAGTGCGACAGGAAAAATAAAAAATAGCCTCTGGCTACTTATTTGTTTGCTTGATTTTGACTTCAGGCTTTCCCGAAGGAACAACGCAGTTAATCCGCCGATTTAACGGCCCTTCCCTGTAAAAGCATAAAATATTACTTTTTTAACACAAAACACTGAAAAATCTTCAAATTTTAACATAAAAACGACAGTTTATTATCAAAAAGCGGCATTTTTCAGTCCTTTAACCGGGTGCAAATAAGGCTCTTCATGGGGATAAACACCATGTAAAAACTGCAAAGTCTTAAAAAACTTGTACCAAATTCACAGAGTGCGTTTCCCCCGGATGTTTTTTTCGAAATATTTTTCATTTGGCATTAATGCTTTTTGAATCCGCTGGGCATAGCGGATACTGTCTATTATTTCTTTTTGTTTTTCCTCTATAATGTGTTTCTGATGCTCCACTTCGAGTTTTTGCGCGGTAATAATTTTGTTTTTGTTTTGATTCAATCTTAAACTCCTGAAAATAACTATTGCGAGAACAAGAACCATAATTAATCCAACCGAAACAGAAGCAGTAATTATTTTTTGTTCTTGTTTTTCCTTACCGGCAATAAAATCTTTTTGATCCTGTAAAGCCTTGGTTTCACCTTCCTTTTTTTCGAACTCATAATTCATTTGTTGCTGAACAATTTTTTTGGTGTTCTCCTCGTTATTTATTCTGTCGTTGTAAGCAATATATAATTTATAATTCTTTAAGGCGCCTGCAGGATTATGATTAATACTATCTAATTCCGATAAGGCGGCGTATACCATTTTTAAATCGTCAAGAGAACCCACTAGTTTCGAATAATAAAGGGCTGAGTCAAGAAATATTTGTGCCGCTTTGTACTTTTTTAGGCTATGAAGATATATCTCTCCCAGATTCAGATGCGAATCAGCAATACCCTCAGCCTCTCCCAATTCCCGGTGAATCTTTAAGGCTTTGGTATAGTTTTGTATAGCAAGCGCCGGTTCATTCATGTAATCATAAACAACACCTAAGTTATTATGCGCATTAGCGAGTTCACGCTGGCCTTTTAAATTAGTTTGTATGTTAAAAACAATATTGAAATTATCCAATGCTTCTTTGTACCGACCCTGTCTTACATATAGATTTCCAATATTAGTATACGAAAGTGCAATAGCCGACTCATTTCCAATTTCCTTTCGCATTTTAAGTGCGAGCATCTGTTTCTCCATGGCTTTTGTAAAATCACCTTGCTGTTCGTAAATGTTACCAATATTGTTTAATTGCGCAGCAATCCCGGCCTGATCTTTATCTTCTTCATATAATTTTAACGACAATAAATTATAGCGCAAGGCTTCCGGATAGTTGCTCAAATTAAAATAGAGAATGGAAATATTATTGTAAAGCGACTTTATTCCCAGCCGGTCTTTTAATTCTTTTTTTATTTCCAATGCAATAAAATCATTTTGTAAAGCCAGTCCGTTATCACCCTTCATCGTGTAAATTGAACCCAGGTATATGTAAACATCTCCTGATTCCTTTTTACCCGCCTGTTTTTTTAATAAAATACTGCGCTTAAAATTGGCTATGGCTTCATCATATTCTTCCAAATACACACAGCTAATTCCCATTTTGTAATAGAGGTTGTCAATGTTTTTGGTGTAGTTGCATTTTTGGGAAAGGGCAATTGCTTCTTTAGCCAATACTTTAGCTTTTCCGAACTCATCTGTCACATTTAGTTCCGAAACAAGGATGGCTAATGTTTTAACCCTTGTTGAATCTTGTCCAAGTGTTTTTAAAACCAGATTTAAGGAATCAATTTTGGTTTGTGATAATAGAGCCGGGCTCAGGAAAAGAAGGCAGATTAATATCCGGTAACCAATGGATTTCACAATACTTTAAATATATAATTATTTTAACTAATTTCATATATATTTAATTGAAGCTTTTGTTTTGTATATTTAGAAAATGGTGAAGTCGTGGATTTTGTTTTACAATTTTAGACGCAATTAATATGCTGAAGAAAATATTTCCTATTCTGGTTTGGCTTCCTAATTATTCCTTTAATCTTTTTAAAGCGGATCTGGTTTCCGGATTTACGCTTACGGCGTACGCAATTCCTGTTGCATTGGCCTATTCATCTCTGGCCGGATTACCTCCACAATATGGTATTTACGGCTACCTTATCGGTGGTTTGTTTTATGCAATTTTTGGCACGAGTAGACAATTGGCTGTCGGACCAACTTCAGCCATTTCAATTTTAATTGGCACCGCTATTGCGGGATTAGCCGAAGGAGATGCACAACGCTGGATTGATATTGCAGCTGTTACCGCATTGCTGTTTGCAGGTATGAGCATTGCCGCCTATTTATTACGACTGAGCAGCATCATTAATTTTATCAGCGAAACAGTTTTGGTTGGATTTAAAGCAGGCGCCGCATTAACCATTGGCTTAACACAAGTGCCGAAATTATTTGGCGTGCAGGGTGGCGGACATAATTTTGTGGAGCGCGCGAAAATTTTATTTTTTCAATTACCGGATACTAATATAATTATTTTGGTATTTGGTTTATGTGCGTTGGTGTTACTCATTGCCGGCGACAAATTGCTTCCCGGTAAACCCGTTGCTATTCTTGTTGTAGTGATTGCCACTTTACTAATCACTTTTAGCCCTTTAGGAGCCATGGGTTTTAAAACGGTGGGATTGATTCCTTCCGGCTTACCCGAATTTTATTTCCCGACGTTCAGAATGGATCATTTAGAGAATGATGCCACGCTCGCATTTGCCTGTTTTCTTTTAGCCTACATTGAAAGTGTTTCGGCTGCAAAAACGCTCGCGAAAAAAACAGGAGAAGAAATTGATGTCCGCCAGGAATTGTTGGCGCTTGGCGCTGCTAATTTAGGAACTGCATTCGGACATGGTTATCCTGTGAGTGGTGGTTTATCGCAATCAGCCGTTAACGAAAAAGCGGGCGCGAAAACACCAAT
>JAHEYE010000032.1 GCA_023251695.1 Sphingobacteriaceae bacterium
GGTGAATGGCTTTTTGTTCGTCTTCACAAATGGCGCAAGGTCCTATCATGCCGATATCGGTACGGGAATTGAGGCGCAGTTTTTTTTGTTCATTAATAGAATATAAAACCTGTGAAACATACATGGTTGCTGCATAAGGTCTGTCGAGATAATTCAATGTATCATAACGGATACTGCCGGGGGTAAAACAATCCTGCTCGGCAATGATGCCATAATAATTTTGGTTGCTATGTTTTAATTTGGGCAAGATGCGTGCGGGAATTGAATTCCGTAGAAACGGAGCGATGTACTCTAAATAAACCCCCTGCGTATAGTAACGGTCGGTAGCACTAAAAAAATCATTATCATAGTTAAAGGAAAAGTAACTGCTAGTTTTATCCAAAGGTTCTTGAATGGAATCGCTTTGGGATTTGGTTCTAAAGCAAATCAGCACTAACAGAAAGAGATAAAAGCTACGCATACTTATTAGACGAAGATAGGGGAGAATGCTTACAGACGAGATTCGTATTTTACCCCCTCCTCCGCCTGAGGCGGATACTCCCCCTTAAACAAGGGGGAGAAATTTATTCGTGTATAAATTTAATTTGTTTAGGTAAATATTTTCTCCCCTTTTTTAAGGGGAGACAGCCAAGTTCAGCTTTAGTTGAATGGCAGAGGGGTTATTTCTCAGCAACCGTCTTTACCGATTTCAAAAATTCAGTCATGCCGGATTTGCTGTGGTTGTAGCCGGTTTCGTCTTTAAAACCTTTTTGAGTCCAGGTGAACCCGGTGGAATTGGAATCAATTACTTTTAAAGTATATGTAACGGTTGAATAATTTTCAGGTTTGTCTTCCAATCCTGTAAAGCCACTCCAATAACTATAACTTAATAATTCATTGGTCTTATTTTCTACAATAATGCCATGGTCTTTATACTTATGCCCCTGATATTCTCCCTGAAAAATTATCGGACTCCCCACTTTCCAATCCGTTACCGTTTCTGTACCATATAAATAGTCTTTGATTTTTGTGGGATTGGTCAAAGCATCCCAAACTTTTTTTACATCAGCATTTATGATGACTGATTCCGAAACTGATAAATTGTGATTCATATTTTGTTGTATTATTAATTTAACGATGTCATCCTGAGCTTGCCGAAGGACGAAACTGATAAATTATGATTCATATTGTTTCAATTAAAATTTATTCGTGTATAAACTTAATTAGTTTATGTAAAACATTTTCTCCCCTTTTTTAAGGGGAGACAGCTTAAATTCCGCTTAAGCGGAATAAGCAGAGGGGTCATTCATCAAACAACTCACCACCCTTTTTCCAAATGCTTTTTCCTAAATGTTTATACGCTAATTCCGTTACTTCCCTTCCTCTTGGCGTTCTGGTTAAATAACCTTCCTGAACCAAAAATGGTTCGTAAACTTCTTCAATGGTGCCTGCTTCTTCTCCAACTGCGGTGCTAATCGTTGTAATGCCGACCGGACCACCCTTGAACTTTTCAATAATGGTAGTTAAAATACGGTGATCCATTTCATCCAATCCGTTTTTGTCAACGTTCAAGGCCTTCAAAGAATAAGTGGCAATTTCCATATCAATTTTGCCGCTGCCTTTAATTTGTGCGAAGTCGCGAACTCTTCTGAGCAATGCATTTGCTATACGAGGTGTTCCGCGACTCCGTCTTGCGATTTCATAAGCCGCATCCGTACCTATTTCAACATTAAGAATTTCACAACTGCGCTCAATAATTCCGGTGAGCACTTTGCTGTCGTAATAATTGAGGCGTGAGTTAATACCAAACCTGGCGCGAAGCGGGGAAGTCAACAATCCGCTGCGGGTAGTGGCACCAACCAAAGTAAATGGGTTTAATTTGATTTGAACGGAACGAGCATTCGGTCCGGTGTCAATCATAATATCAATTTTAAAATCCTCCATAGCCGAGTACAAATACTCTTCCACAATCGGACTCAAGCGATGAATCTCATCTATAAACAAAACATCATTCGGACCAAGATTAGTAAGTAATCCGGCCAAGTCACCGGGTTTATCCAGTACCGGACCGGAAGTCACTTTCAGGTTAACCCCTAAATCGTTAGCAATAATATGAGCAAGGGTTGTTTTTCCTAAACCGGGAGGGCCATGGAGTAACACGTGGTCAAGAGCCTCTTCCCTCTGTTTGGCTGCCTGAACAAAGACCTTGAGGTTGTCAACCACGCTTTCTTGTCCGCAGAAATCGCTAAACTCTATAGGGCGTAAGGCCTTTTCAAGCTCCTTATCAGAGGAGGAAAGGTTCTCTTCGTTAGCGTCTAAGTTCTCGTTCATGCGGTAAAGATATAGCCTTTTATAGCATCCTGTTGCTACAATTCGTAGCATTTTGGATATTTCGTGTTTCGAGTTCGGTGTTTCGGGTTGGATTTATGGAATTTCTTATCGCCTACCATCCCTAATACATCAACCCAGAAACCCGAAACAACAAACCAGAAACAACAAACCAGAAATAAAACCCCGTTAACAATTTCTAACAAGTAGTAATGCAACCAAAAACAAGCCCTATAGTAAAAGGAGTAATTTTAACCTCAAATTCCAAAACACTTTATGTTATTAAACAAAATTAAATGGATGGCAGTAGGCGTGGCTATTACTGCATCAACCGTATTGTTGTACAACAACCGCGATTTTTTCAAAAACCTTACAGGCAGTAATTACAACTCAGGACCTGCCAACAAAATCAACCCAGAGTTTGCGAGTTATATCAGTGCCTTTACGACAGGCTACATTTCAACGGGCTCAACTATTAAAATAAAGTTTGCGAGTGAATTTGCGAATACAACCCAGCTGAATACACCTTTAAAGGAAGAATATTTTTCTTTCGAGCCATCCATCGAAGGTGAAACGGTTTGGAAAGATGCGCAGACCCTGGAATTTAAACCTAAGAACCGATTAGAGCCGGGTAAATTGTATAAAGCCACTTTTAATTTAAATAAATTAATGGAAGTGAAAGATGAATTAAAGGAATTTGAATTCGTTTTTCAATCGATTAAACAATCGGTACAATTACAGGTTAATGAACTAAAAAGCTACCACAACAACGATTATAATTATTACTCTTTAGCAGGAACAGTTTATACTGCTGATTTTTCAGATGAAGCTACGCTTGAAAAAACATTATCGGCTAAATTGGGAAGTAAAGGGCTGAAAGTAAAATGGATTCACAACGATAAACAAACTGTACACAAATTTTTAATTGATAGTATTGAACGTCCGGATTCAGGAAACGATAAAATAAATATCATCTGTAACGGACAAGGTTTAAATGTTACTTACAATCAAACAAAATCATTCGAGGTTCCTGCAAAAGGAAAATTCCAATTATTGGGAACAAGAGTGGAAAGTGATAATGAACAGTTTGTATTACTGAATTTCTCTAATCCGGTTGATCAGAATCAAACTTTGGAAGGTTTAATTGATTTGGGTTCGTTAAAGGACATGAAATACATTGTGAATAATAATCAGGTATTGGTTTATCCGAGCAAAGTAAATTCTGAAACGTATACTTTAACTGTAAATGAAAATGTAAAGGATACCAAAGGGCAAATTTTAGGGAAAGCTTCTGAACATAGTATCACCTTCAACGAATTTAAACCTGAAGTCCGCTTTTCAGGTAACGGAAATATTTTACCGTCGACAAACGGATTGAGTTTACCATTTGAAACTGTGAATTTAATGGCGGTTGATGTGAAGATTATGAAGATCTATGAGAACAACGTTCTTCAGTTTTTGCAAACCAATACTATGGACGGCAGCGGTAATATGGCTCAGGTAGGAAAGAAGATAGCAGAGAAACGTATTAACCTTGGTATTACTAATCCCGCTGATTTCGGCGTTTGGAAAAAGTTCTCTCTCGATCTTAGTTCATTAATTAAAACTGAACCGGGTGCAATCTATCGTGTGCAAATCAGTTTCAAAAAAGCTTACTCCACTTATCCTTGCTTAGGCAACAGCGTTGATGATAAATTTGAGATGGAAGAAGTAAAAGGACCTGAAGATGATGAGGATGTTCAGTATTTCGGATACTATTACGAAGATTATTATGGTGGCTATAATTATTATGATGAAGGCGAAGATGGTGATAGCTATGATTGGAGCAATCGTGATAATCCATGTAAATCGGCTTACTATCACCAATACGAAAGAACTGTCTCCAAAAATATTTTAGCGTCTGATATTGGTTTAACGCTTAAGAAAGGTAACGACGGAAGTTTATTTGTTGTCGCAAATGATTTAATAAGCACAGATCCGATGAAAGATGTGACTTTAGAATTATACGATTATCAAAAGCAATTAATTCTCACCACAAAAACAAATGGCGACGGACAAGCTTTCATCAATGCTAAACAAAAAGCAAGTTTCTTAGTTGCGAAGAAAGATAATCAGCGTGCGTATTTGCGTTTGGAAGACGGTACCTCGCTTTCATTAAGCATGTACGATGTGTCGGGAGAATATGTGAAGAAAGGCGTGAAAGGATTTATTTATGGAGAACGTGGCGTTTGGCGTCCGGGTGATACTTTATTCCTGAATTTTATTTTGGAAGATAAACTGGCTTCAATTCCTGCCGGACATCCTGTTATTTTTGAATTAACGAATCCGCAAGGACAAACTTACAAGCGTATCATCAATAACAAAAGCGTTGATGGTTTCTATAACTTCACGACTCTCACTGATAAAAATGCGCCAACCGGTTTATGGAATGCTGAGGTAAAAATTGGTTCTATTAAATTTTACAAGAGCATTCGTATCGAAGCTATTATGCCAAACCGTTTAAAAATTGAAGTGAACGTTGCAGATAATAAATTAATTAATGGAAGTGTACCGAATGATATTAAACTTCATGCAAATTGGTTAACAGGCGCAACAGTTCATAATTTGCCGGCAACAATTGATGTAGCCTTAAGTTCAGGTTATACGCAATTCGATAAATTCAAAGATTATAATTTTGATGACCAAACATTACGTTTTGAAGCACAAAATGTAAGTGTGTTTAATGAAAAATTAGATGATAACGGAAATGCAACGATTCCATTAAATTTAAATTTAGAGAAAAGTGCTCCTGGATTCCTACGCGCTAATTTCAATACAAAAGTTTACGAAGAAGGTGGCGCATTTAGTGTTGATCGTTTCTCGATTGATTATTCGCCTTATCAAAACTATGTGGGTGTAAAATTACCTGAAGGTGAAAAAAATTCAGGCATCCTTTATACAGGAAAGGATCACATGGTAGATATTGCAACTTGTGATTACAAAGGAAATTCTGTTTCCCGTGGTAATTTAAAATTCGAATTGTATAAATTAGAATGGAGATGGTGGTGGGATCAGTACAATGATGAATTGGCTAACTACGCATCAGATGAATACCATAAACCAATGATGACAGAAATCGTTTCTTCTAAAAACGGGCATGCTAAAGTGAAAATAAATGTAAAAGAAAATGATTGGGGACGTTATTTAATTAAAGTCACAGATATCGATGGTGGACATTCAGCAACAGCCATAACGTATTTCGATTGGTCGAACTGGATGGAAAGAGGCGGAGGAGAGGATAATAAAATTATCTCGAACATGTTACAGTTTACTACTGATAAAACCGCTTACAAAACAGGAGATGAAGTTGTAATCACAATTCCTTCACCTGAAAAAGCAAGAGCATTGGTGACGATTGAAAATGGAAGTCGTGTTTTAGAAGCACATTGGCTGGAAACAGAAAAAGGAACAACTTTATTTAAGTTCAATGTAAAACCGGAGATGGCACCGAATGTTTATGTGCACGTTTCATTAATGCAGCCACACACCCGTAAAAATGATTTACCAATTCGTTTATACGGTGTGGTGCCGATTAATATTGATGATCCTGAAACACATTTGAAACCTACTATTGCGATGCCAAGCGTATTGGTGCCTGAACAAAATGTTACAATAACAGTTGGTGAAGAAAACAGTAAAGAGATGGCCTTCACATTAGCTGTTGTTGATGAAGGGTTGTTAGATATCACAAGATTTAAAACACCTAATCCTTGGAATACATTCTACAGTAAAGAAGCTTTAGGTGTAAAAACCTGGGACGTTTACGATAATGTAATCGGTGCATTTGGTGCAGATTTAGAGCGCGTATTAAGTATTGGTGGTGATGGAAGCGAAGCGGGAGATGATGGAGCGAAAGCCAATCGTTTTAAACCGATGGTAAGATTTTTTGGTCCGTTTCATTTAAATAAAGGTGAGAAAAAAGACGTGAGCTTTAAATTACCAATGTATGTTGGTTCTGTCCGCACCATGTTGATTGCAGGATATAAAGGTGCTTATGGTCATGCCGAAAAAACTACACCGGTTAAAGCCCCGTTAATGGTATTAGGAACTTTACCCCGTGTGTTAAGTGTAACGGAAGAAGTGAAATTACCAATCTCTGTTTTTGGTGGTGATAAAAATATAGGTTCGACAACTGTAAAAGTTGAGGTGAATGGATTATTGCAAACTGTTGGTGGTAATTCGAAAACTGTAAACCTTGGTAAGGATGATGAAAAGTTAGTGACCTTCGATTTGAAAGTGAAAAATCAAACCGGAATTGCTAAAGTAAAAATTACTGCTAATGGTGGTGGACATACTTCTGTTTACGAAATTGAATTAGATGTCCGTAATCCGAATCCATACCAAACTACTATTAAAGATTTTTGGGTGGATGCAGGAAAAACAGAAGCAGGAACTATTAATCCAACAGGTTTAGCTGGAACAAATACCGGCGTTATTGAATTGTCAACCATTCCTCCAATTAATTTGGATGAGCGTTTACATTATTTAATTGGTTATCCTCACGGTTGTATTGAGCAAACTACATCGGGAGCATTCGCGCAATTGTATTTGACTGACATTATGGATTTGAGTGCAGAACGCAAAGCAGAGATTGAGAAAAATCTTAAAGGCGGAATTAACGAAATCCGTAAATTCCAAATCAGTAATGGTGCAATGGCCTATTGGCAAGGAATGAATGAAGCAAACGATTGGGGTTCTTCTTACGCCACTCATTTCTTAATTCTTGCAGAGAAAAAAGGATATACACTTCCTTCTAACCTGAAGAAAAATTTATTGAACTATCAAAAAACCGCAGCGCAAGGTTATGAGTTCGCAAAAAATAAATATTTCAATAACGATGTGTCACAAGCTTACCGTCTGTACGGCTTAGCTTTAGCAGGACAACCGGCCATGAGTGCAATGAATCGCTTACGTGAGTTTTATACCTTATCGGATCAGGCGCGTTGGTTATTGGCGGCATGTTATGCGCAAATAGGACAAGTAGATGAAGCAGAAAAATTAATTGCGAAAGCTTCGTACAACATTCCGTATTACTCGGTGAATTATTATACTTATGGTTCTTCAGATAGGGACATGGCAATTATTTTACAGACTTTATGTCTGATGAATAAAAAACAACAAGCCTTTACGCAATTGAAAAAGGTTTCTGATTTCTTATCATCTAAAAGTTGGTTGAGTACACAAACAACTGCCTTCGGTTTAGTTTCAGTTGCTGAATTTATTAAGAAATTCGGTGGTGCTTCAGCAATGCAGGCTACTGTGAAAGTAAATGGGAAAGACGTTGTTGTTAAAGGTAATTCCGCAATCACTCAAATACCAATCAGCTTTAAAGATGCAAGTACAATTAATTACAGCATCGTTAACAACGGAAAAGGAATGTTGTATGCAAGATTAATTAATCGCGGTAAGCCACCAATTGGTGAAGAAGTGGAAGCAAACGAAAATATTATTGTTTCAGCTATGTATAAAGACATGGGCGGAAATGTAATTGATCCGAGCGAAATGCAACAAGGAACTAACTTCATGTTATCGGTTACCGTGAAAAATTTAGGTCTGATGGGTGAATTGAAAAACTTAGCATTGATAAATTATATTCCATCAGGTTGGGAAATTCACAATGCACGTATGGATGATAATGAAGCGGCTCTAAAAAATGCAGCATACACTTATCAGGATATCCGTGACGACAGAGTGAATACTTATTTTGATCTGTACACTAATGAGACCAAAACATTTAATTTGTTACTCAATTCCAGTTATGCAGGTAAATATTATTTGCCGGCTATAAATGTGGAAGCAATGTACGATAAGAGTGTTTTTGCCCGCACCAAAGGACAATGGATAAGGGTGGTGAAACAGAAAGATGATAAAGTGGCGGGGAAATAACTATAACGCACTTTGTTTGCTTTTTTTACTGATTCGGGTTATATTTGAAATAGTGTTGATTAAACGTTATAATTACATAGAGTTAATTTTTGCAATCTTCTTGTTTATTCAGACTAAGAGTCAAAATTCAGGAATGTGGCAGTGTGGCGGATCCGTTGATGACATTGCTTTTTCTGTCATACAGTCATCTGACAAAGGCTTTGTTATTGCAGGTCAAAGTAATTCGTTTGGTAACTTATTCGATTTTTATGTTTTAAAACTAGATTCAAATTTTAAGGTTGAATGGAAACGCAGCATTGGAGGAGCGTTTAATGATTGGGGAAATTCAGTAGTTCAAACTAGCGACGGGGGTTATCTGGTTGCAGGTACAACGGTTGGTTATTCTGCGAACCCTGGCAGCGACAATGACTTTTATCTGGTAAAATTGAACCCAAATGGGACCATTCAATGGACTAAATCTTTCGCTTATAATCCGTCAGGGAGTGCAGAAACTGGAAAATTCATTGTTAAGGCAAAAGATGGGAACTATCTTTTGGCAGGTAACATGTCGTATTTGGGTTCTACCAGAATCATGATCATAAAAATTGATCCTTTAGGTAATGTATTATGGGCAGGTTTGCCCGGAGAGAGCTGGGCGATTAGCAATTCTGTGAAAAATATTTTTCCAACATTTGATGGTGGATTTGCAGTTAATGGAATGGTCAGTACAGGATCTGTTGGTGAGATATATTTTCTTAAGATTAATAATGCAAATGCACTCCAATGGGGCTACAGGTTATCTGCTTTTACATCCGGTCCTTTAACTTATTATGATTATGAGGCAAATCATATGATTCAAACCAAGGATTCCGGATATGTCATGACTGGTAATTCCAGGAAAGGAACCAACTTCTTTGATCTTTATTTGTCGAAATTCGATAAATCTGGAAATAATCAATGGATACGACATCTTAAAAAAGAGCAAGCTAACGACACTCTGGATTTTTCGATTGGTAATTGTGTTATTCAAACCAAAGATGGGGGTTATGCTGTTACAGGTTTTGTGCAGCAGGCTGCTAATTTTATGGATTATGATGTTATTCTTGTCCGATATGATTCAGGTGGAAATATTGTATGGATTAAAATAATTGGAAACATCGGGCTGGCTGAAAAAGGAAATTATTTGTTGCAAACAGCAGACGGGGGATTTGTTATTGCAGGAGAAACTGAGTTTGGCGATAAAGATTTCCTCATCATTAAAACCGATTCGGCAGGAAATGTTTGTCAGAATATAGCAAATTCCGGTAATTCGCATTTGAGTTTAAATAGTAATACCGGTTCGGTAAGTAGTTTTAGTACTTGTGTTACATTTAGTCTGACGGGTTTCAATAGTGATACTCTCGGAACATTTTCAAATATTTGTGGTCCCATAGTTCTTACAACTGAATTTTTCGATAAAAATTCTTATAATTATTCTAATATTAAAGTAATGCCTAATCCTTCAAGTAATAGTGTAAGAATTCAAGTACCAATTCAGTTAATTAATGAAACTTTCCGGTTTAAATTATATAATTCAAAAGGCTATGAAGTTTATGATGATGAAAAAATGGAGGAAAGTAAATCTATTGATATATCTCACCTGGCAGATGGATTATATTATTTCCATCTAATAACTAATTATGGCAAAGATTACCCAGGAAAGTTTATTATTCATCATAATTAAGAGATTTAACTGGTAACGCGAATTCTTAAGATAATTCTTACCCAACAGGAAGAATGTTTTCGGCTTCTCTCGAACTAACATTGGTGATAAAATGAAAAACTTTCTTTTCAAACACAAGATCAAACTCTCTGTTATTTTTCTGTTCGGTTTGATTTATTGGTGGTGGTTGCCATCAAAATTATTTGATAAGCCTTGCAGCACTGTTTTATTGGATGCGAATAATGAATTATTGTCGGCGCAAATTGCGAGTGACGGACAATGGCGGTATCCGCAGAGTGATAGTATTCCTGCGAAGTTCGCGAATTGTATTACTTTGTTTGAGGATGAATATTTTTATCGGCATCCAGGCATTAATCCAATTTCTATTTTTAAATCCATTAAACGAAATGTTAGTTCGGGAAAAGTAAAAAGCGGTGGTAGTACAATTACTATGCAGGTGGCGCGTATGATGCGTGGCAATCAAAGGAGAAGTTATTATCATAAAATTATTGAAATGCTTTTGGCAGTACGAATAGAATTGTCCTACAAAAAATCTTCTATACTAAATGCTTATACAAGTAATGCACCTTTTGGAAGTAATGTGGTTGGTTTATCTGCTGCATCGTGGCGTTATTTTGGGAGAAGTGAATTTAAATTAAGTTGGGCTGAGAGTGCTTTGTTGGCTGTGCTCCCAAATTCGCCGTCTTTAATTTATCCCGGCAAAAATCACATTCGTCTTTTGAAAAAAAGAAATACGCTTCTGAAAAAATTGTGCGATAAAAAAATAATTGATGAAGCCACTTACAAATTATCTTTAGAGGAACCTTTGCCTGATAAACCTTATCCCGTTCCGCAATTAGCAAATCATTTATTAAATCGTTGTATTAATGAGAAAGGTGGTTCTCAGATTTTTAAATCTACAATTGTAAAAAGTCTGCAAATACAAGCAGCGGAGCAATTAAATAAACACAGTAAAAATTTATCTTCCAATCAAATTCATAACGCTTGTGTTTTGGTAACTGAAACCGAAACGGGAAATGTTCTCGCGTATATCGGTAATTCATATTCTGAAAAAAATGAGCACGAAAATTATGTGGATGTAATTAATGCGCCAAGAAGTACGGGGAGTATCTTAAAACCATTTCTGTATGCTTTTATGTTGAATGAAAACAAAATTCTGCCTGCATCTTTATTGGAAGATGTACCAACGCAAATTGGTTCTTACGGACCAAAAAACTTTAATCTGACTTATGATGGATTGGTTCCAGCGAATCAAGCCATAGCCCGGTCTCTAAATGTTCCCGCAGTTAAAATGTTGTTAGAGTATGGAACTCCTAAATTTCATTACCGTTTAAAACAAATCGGTTTCAAAAATTTTAATAAACCCACTGCGCATTATGGTTTATCTCTGATCTTAGGTGGAGGAGAGGCAACGCTTTGGGATATTGCTTCGGCGTATTCGTCAATGGGAAGAAGTTTATTATCGTATTCCAATGCAAGAAATAAATATGCGCCAAACAATTACCATTCATTAATTTATTTACAGAATGAGGTATTCGCCAAAAAAACAGCAACACAAAAAGAAGATATTTTAAAAGCATCGAGTATTTGGTACACCTTTAATGCAATGACGGAATTAATTCGTCCACAAGATTACGTTGGCTGGATGCAGTTTTTATCACGCACCAAAATAGCCTGGAAAACTGGAACGAGTTACGGATTCAGAGATGCATGGGCTGTCGGCTTAAATGCAAAATATACAGTCGCTGTTTGGGTTGGAAATGCAGACGGAGAAGGTCGTCCTGAATTAACCGGAACAGGAGCTGCAGCACCATTAATGTTTTCTGTTTTTAATTTATTGAGTGAAAAAAAATGGTTTTCAAAACCAACTTCCGATTTAGTTCAATTAAAAGTTTGTAAAGCCAGCGGCTATAAAGCTTCTGAAATTTGTCCGGATGTCGCGGTGCAATTAATGCCAAACGGAAGTGGAAAAACACTAACGTGTCCGTACCACAAAATGATTCATTTAGATGAAACAGGAAAATACCGAGTAAACAGCAATTGTTATTCGGTAAACAAAATGAAACACGTGCCTTGGTTTGTTGTTTCACCAATACAGGAATATTTTTACAAGCAGCATAATTTGTTTTATAAAGCCTTGCCTGATTATTTGCCTGAATGCGCAAGTGAATTAAATATCCATCAATTAGAAATTATTTATCCAAGAGAAGCCTTTAAAATCTATGTTCCTGTAACAGAGAAAGGCGAGAAGGGAACCTGCATCCTAAAAGCAACACACAAAAACACAAACGCAATTCTGTTCTGGCAATTGGATGATGTGTTTGTCGGCACCACACAAAAATTCCATCAGATCTCCGTTTTACCCGATGTAGGAAAACATATTTTAAGTATTACGGATAGTGAAGGGGAAACTACGCAGGTGAAGTTTGAGGTTATTGGGAAATAATTTTCGTGTGAGTTAGCTGTGAAGTAAAATCAGATCGCCTCTTTTTTTAATCTTCTGTCACTTTTTGGCGCTCCAAAAAGTAACCAAAAAGAGCTTGATTCCTGAAGGTGATTTTTGCGCAAGAGGCAGGCGCAAAACCGTGGATTAAATTACCCCACATGCGCAAGGCTAACCCTTCGGTAATTTAACCACTATCACTGACAGGAATCAAAATTCTCCGTTAATCATAAACTTTCTATTAATCCTTGATTACAGTAATTTTTTGTGTTCTTCTTTGATAGAGCTCCTCTACAAAATTCTGCTTAAAAAAAAGACGTGCGGCTGCGTGAAAATCCGTGCTAGGCGGGGAGGAATGCGCGGGGAATCGGATTTTCTTGATTTTTTTGGTTACTTTTTTCATCAAGGAAAAAAGTGACAAGGATTAAAGGATGAAGAATGTTTTTTTTGCGACATCAAGCCTAATAGAACAAGTTTCGGCAAGTGGTAGTTTGCTCTCCTTAGAAAGAATAAAGATTTAATTCATAATCAACTCCGGCAAACCATGCGGAGCAGCATCATAAAAAGCTAATTCGTGAATTTTAGTTTTCACATCTTTAATAATCGGAAAGCCGCTTAAAATATCCATCACTTCTTTTTCATCTTTGGCGTCGATGAAAGCCCAAACATTATGACGTTCCATATCCAACGAATAAGAGCGGATAATATTTTTGTCCATCAATTCATTTATCAGATTACGGTGCTTTGGTATAAGCGCCATGAATCTTGGTGTAAAAATTTCGGGCAATGATAAGTGTACTAAATAGGTATTTTTCATAAGTTCAATTAAACGTAAACAACAGCGCAAATATCCGTAAAAACCTGTTTTTTTTGATGTTAAAATAGACAAACAGGCCTTATTTGTAGTCTATTTCTCGTAAGCGCCGGCATCAGGATTGCCATCTCCCGGCGAGCGGCTTTTTATTCCGGTAATATCCATAGGAAAAAGCACCGCATCAGCTACAGTGTTGGGATTATTGGGAAGATTTTGGGCACTTGAGCCATTACCTAAATCAAACCGGTAAATGGCAGGGTCGTTAAAGGCAGTCGCCATACCGTTAAAGTTGCAATTAATGAAAACAGTTGGATTACTGCTCAAATTGGAAGTTGTTCTGATGAAACAATTCGAGAATTTATCTTTTGGTGTAAATGTTGCTGTATTTATAACATCCAATTCCAATTCACTGGCTGTATTTCCATCAATAATACAATTACCGAAATAACAGGTGTCCATAGGAATTTGTTGCGTTCCTGCGTGATTATCCACATGCACGCAAGGTGTAGATCTCGAATCTTTTGTCCAGAAATTCGCAAAAGTACAATGGATAAATGTTGCGTTACCGCCGGCAACCATCGCCAGACAATATTCCTTACAATTCGAAAAAACATTATTGCCTCCGTAAACATTGAAAGCGAGATTGTACATGCCCCATTTTTTCATGTTCTGAATTTTTGTATTCGTTATTTTTAAACGACGCGGTTCGCTGAAGTTTCCAAATAGTAATTCAGTCTGCACACCAATAAAACCATTTTTAATGATGGCGTAATTGATAGAATTATTTATGCTTCCTTCATTAATCCATATTCTGTCCCATTGTCCCGGCTCATCCTGCATAAACGGTTCTAATCTGTCGCCCTGAAAAATAACTTCATTGCCGGAAGTTCCGTTGACTTTTAAAGTTCCGTAACGGTAAACCCATAATCCGGCGTTCTGATGAAAATGAACTTTTACGCCCGGGTCAATAATTAAAGTCTGACTCGAATCCACAACCAGCCATCCGTAGATCACATGCGGTTTATCATTGGGCCAGGTAACAGTGGTATTTGTTCCCGGTGCAATTAATGTATAAGGCAGATAACCACCATTCACAAATTTAATAGCGTTGGTTGGTTTGTGATAATAGGCGTCTTGTCCCCAGGCCTCAAGATGTACGGTTTGCGTATTTCCGTTTACTACAAAATTAATAGCGTCACTAATAACAAGAGGACTATTTGAAGAATTGGGATTGACATAAACTTGAATAAATATAAAAAGACTGTCGTGTCCCGCGATTTCAATATCTGTAAACGAACGTCCGGGCGTTCCATCTACATTAAGGAAGAAAGGAGAAGAAGAGCCGCCTTGAACATCAATGGATGAAATATTTATTCTTTCGGTATGGTTATTAATCACCCTGATTTGACGGGTAGTGGAACCTGCCTGCGTAAAAACGGTATCAAACATAACCGAATCAGCCGAAAAATCCACTTTCGCAGAGGAATCGGTAAGGAGTTTGTTTTTTTTACAGGAGCTTAAGCCAAGTACTAAAACCAGTAAAACGGAGCTTAAGAAAATTAAATTTTTCACCAGACCAAATTTAAACAATATAACGTAAAAATTAAGGCTTTATTGCATTATATTTGAGGAACAGATCATGCTAAAATTCATTAAGGAAAACAAGGAATTTACCCTACTATTTTTACTTGCAGTCATTCTGCGGTTTCTGCCTGCTTTCCGTTATCAATACAGTTATGATGAACTCTGCGGTTTGCGTAATTCGATCTACGCCAACTGGCACGATTTAATTAGTTATGGTGTAAAATTGGATACACATCCGATTTTGGTTCAATTAATCATTAATGTTACGGTAAGTATTTTTGGCTACACCGAATTTTGGGTGAAGCTTCCGTTTTTGTTGTTTAGTCTGGCCGCCATAATTTACGCTTATTTGTTTTCACTGAAATGGTATGGAAAAACTGCCGCTTTAATTACCGCAAGCATATTTTCGTTCTCTTATATTTTTTTATTTTATGCTCCATTGGCCAGAATGTATTCTGGGGGTTTGTTTTTTAGTACGGCTTTAACGTATTATTTATTTGAGATCTGTTTCTCGGAAACAAAGAAGACAAAGCATTACGTTTTATTTCTTCTTTTTATTTTATTGTGCGCTTTAAATAATCATTTAAGCTGCTTGTACGCGTTTACCTGCGCTGCGGCGGGATTATTTTTTCAGAATAAAACTACGGTTTTAAAATACCTGGGCGCTTGTGTTGTGGCTGTAGTATTATATCTCCCGCATTTGAACATTACCATGTGGCAATTTGCACAAGGGGGTATTGGTCACGGACAAGATGGTTGGCTCGCAGCACCCGATGAATGGGTTTTATTTGGATTTTTGAAGACGCTCTTTGGAACCGGAAAAGTATGGATGATGTTTTTATTGTTAGTTGGAATTGCATTTGCCTTGACGAAAGAATTTAGCGTCAATAAAAAAACAATCGTTTTGCTGATTTTATTTTTCGTGAATTATTTTATCATTCATGCGTACTCTGTTTACAAGGCGCCCATATTTCAATATTCAGTTATGTTATTTTCTGCCCCATGTTTTATTTGGGCAGCAACCGGGGTTATTAAATTGAAATCTAAATGGCCGGCTGTGGCAGTGATAATAGTAAGTTTGGTCTTAATTTATCAGTCCGTTGTTGGAAAGCACTTTTTTTCCAATGCAGCTTTGAACCAAAATGGTTTTCAGAGTGCTAAATATGTTCAGCTCGAAGAAAAACATGGAGCCGGAAAGGTGGAATCTTATTACATGGCTTCACAACGCTTTTTCGTTATCAATTATGAATTAAAGTACAAAAAGAAATTTAATTATTTTATTGGCGAAGATTTTCAGGATATTTCTTCCTTCAAAAAGCAATTAATGAATTCGAAGGCAGAGTATATTTTGCTAGGAGAGCCCACGCATATGCAACTGGAAATCGCCATGGAATTTTTTCCGAATGTTTGGAATATGTATCAGGGATTGAATGTGAATTGTTACTTGCTGAGTAAGAATTCTGGAAGAACGCACAGGTATGATGAGCCTTTCATCGATCGTATAAACAAGAAGGTTTTCAAACAATTTGAATTAAACTTTACTAAAGAAAAACTCAATGGTGATTGGTACACAGTAGATTCTTTAAATGAATTTTGTTATTCGGCAAAAGTTGAATTGAAAAAGTTGGGTTTAAAGGAAGGAAATGTAATTTTAGCTAAAGTTAAATTAAAAAGCGGCGAACAATTAAATGATGTCGGTTTTAACTATAGTGTAACCAACGCAAAAGATTCTACTTTGTTTTTTGGCGGACCGGATATTGGACAATTTTACACGACTGATTCAAGTGGTTATTATGCTTACTCTGAAATTTTTATAGGTTCCGACATTAAAAACTGGGTAAATCAGGATTCAAAAATTACTTTTTTCATTTGGAACAGAAGCAAAAAGAAATTCTCACTCAGTGATTTCGGAATAAAAACCGTCGATTACTGGCCGGCAAGATGGAGCTGGTGGGAGTAGGATAGTTTGGAGTATTGAGTTCGGAGTCCGGAGAAAACAAGTAAACTCCTCCCAACTCCGAACTCTCAACTCCGAACTATAATCCAAATCCGTAAGAAGCAATTATTCCGTTAGGATATACCCCTTCCACGAGAACCGTTCCGGTTTTATTCTCAAGCGCTTTTTTCACGTCATCAGCCGTAAAGACTTTTTTCTTATTGATGGTGGTGATTAAAAAACCTTCTTTAATTCCAACATTCGCCAACTTACCACCGTTTAGTTTAGCAATCTTCACACCATTCTCTAATTTGAATTTATCGAGGTAATCCTGATTTACTTCTTCAAATGTTGCTCCTAAACTGCTAGAACTGGTTAGTACAGGAACCGATTTTTTAATGACTTCAGTTCCGTTTTTAATATTGGTTAATGTAACAGGCATAATGATTTCTTTATCGTTGCGCATAACAGTAACGTTTATTTTATTACCCGGACGGTATTTGCTAACCTGCTCTTGTAATTCTGATACGCTGCTCACTTTATTTCCTTCTACCGAAGTAATTATATCGCCTATTTTAATACCTGAACTTTCAGCAGCACCATTGCTTGTTAAACCATTCACGTAAGCGCCCTTTAGTAAACTGAGGTTTTTCTGTTCAGCAAATTTGGCGTTAATGTCGTTAATACTTACGCCAATGTACGCGCGCTGAACGGTACCGAATTCAATCAAATCAGAAACTACCTTTTTTACAATGGTAACCGGAATTGCAAATGAATACCCCTGATAAGCTCCGTTACTTGAAACAATGGCAGTATTAATTCCTATAAGTTCGCCGTTAGTATTTACTAATGCGCCACCGCTGTTGCCGGGATTCACCGCCGCATCGGTCTGAATAAAGGATTCAACAGGGAATTGTCCTTTCGATTTATCGCCTTCCAAGACATTGCTTCTTCCTTTCGCGCTGATGATTCCGGCTGTTACAGTTGAATTTAAATTAAAAGGGTTACCAACGGCTAAAACCCATTCCCCAACTTTCAATCCATCACTATTACCATAAGTAATAAACGGCAGATCTTTTTCTTTAATTTTTAGAAGAGCAATATCAGTACTCGGATCAGTTCCTATAACTTCTGCTCTGTAATCTCGTTTATCGTTCAGCATGACTTCTATCTCATCTGCACCATTAATAACGTGATTATTCGTTACAATATATCCGTCCTGCGATAAAATCACACCCGAACCGCTGCCTTCCATAATATAAGGACGGTTGCTATGTCCGTATAAAAATTGTTCGAATGGATTATAATTTAAATTATTGGTTTGTGAAGCAGTCGTTCGTATATGAACTACAGCGTTCAATGATTTTTCGGCCGACATAATAAAATCGGGGGTGTTGCCAATACCGCCGCCCGAATAAGCGACCTGTGTTACAGGCATGTTTTGGGTTAAAGTTACCTTCCCGCTTGTTGACGGTCTGCTTTCAATAAAACTGATGGTTGTTACTGCAATAACAGCTCCCAGCGCTGCTGCGAATACTGTTGAAACTAACTTTTTCATACGATTTGGTTTTGATGTTTATGATGTATAACGCAAAATTAAATCGGAAATTAATCCTGTCAATTTCTTTTAACAATCCTTAACGGCCATATCGGTAAAAATGCTATCTTTATAGTGCTAAAAAATGCAAATAAAACGCAAAATACCCGCTTTCGTTTTCGGAGTTTCAATCGGACTTATTATCGGGGTTGGTTTTTTTATTTTTAAGATGGATGATTATTTCAGTAAGATGAAATCGGCCACCACAAAAGAAATAAAAGTCATTGAACAGCCTGTTCAGCCCGAAGAAAAAGAGCAGCCTAAAGATGATAAAGAGCGTTATAAAATAAATACTAAAGTTTCGCCTTACACCAATTATAAAGAAATAGATAGTTTGATTAAAAGTGAAGATGGCGAAGTAAATTTGGCAAAGGAAGAATTGATCTCGGTTAAAAACATTAAACTGATCGATCTTGACAACGATAAAAAAGACACACTGGCTGCTAATCTGGCGGGGGTAAGTCATAATGATAATGCCACTTTATTTTTTGTAGAGTTTTGGAAAACACCTTTAAACTCGAAGGGTTACCGCATGACCAAAAACAGAATTATATTATATGGTTTTTCCGATTTCTCTTCACTTAATTTGTACAAAGTAGATGGCTTTTATTATTTAAAGAGTGAAGAACAGGTTTATAAAGTATCGGCCAACAGCGATTTTATGCCAATGGATAGGGTTAATGATTCAGATTTACTTGCCAAAATAAATTAATGCAGATTAGTTTTGATAAATATCAGGGTACGGGTAACGATTTTATTATAATTGATAACCGTAAAAACGAAATCCAGCTTACAACTGAACAAATCATTTTTTTGTGTAACCGTCACACCGGTGTTGGCGCCGATGGTTTAATATTATTGGAATTGGAACCGGGTGTTGATTTTAAAATGGTTTATTTTAACAGCGATGGGAACGAAAGCAGCATGTGTGGAAATGGCGGACGATGTATTACCGCTTATGCAAAATCATTGGGTCTAATAAATGATAAAGCACGTTTTTTAGCTATAGACGGTTTACATGAAGCAACCGTTTCGGGTGTTAATGAAGTTTCGCTCAAGATGAATGAAGTGAAGAGTATTGAAGCAGGCGACGATTATTTTTATCTGAACACGGGCTCACCGCATTATGTGAAATTTGTTCAGGACGTAAAGGATTTTGATGTTTACACGGAAGGAAAGAGGATAAGGAATAGCGAACGCTTTGCTGCTGAAGGAACGAATGTGAATTTTATTGAGAAAACGGAGGATGGTATATTTGTCCGCACCTTCGAAAGGGGTGTAGAGGCAGAAACTTTATCTTGCGGAACGGGCGTTACTGCATCGGCTTTGGTAGCTGCTGTTAAAGGAGTTTCAAGTCAGAAAAATTCCTGTAAGGTGCAGGCATTGGGAGGTAATCTGAATGTAAAGTTTGATAAAGTATTAGAAAGTAATTTTTATAACATCTGGCTGGAAGGTCCGGCTGATTTTGTTTTTCACGGGAGTATTAATTTAAGAGAAGATTAGTTTATGACAAAAACAACATTAAAAAAGAACATTCATAAGGCTATTGATAATATTGATGATGCGGCTTTATTAGAAGCGGTTTATACTTTGCTAAATAAGGCATCAATTTATAATGATGATTACGAATGGACGGCTCAAGATTTACGAATAGTCGAAGAAAGGAAAGCCAATTATTTAAGTGGCAAAACAAAATCTATGAGTATGAGTGAGCTGAATAAAAGACTAAGAAAGAGGTTTTCAAAATAATGATCTCCGATGTTAAATATTTAATTGCTTACCAAGATTTTAATGATACCTCTTTAATTAATAAAGGCACTTGGCTGGTTATTCTCCATGCTTCGCGGATTCCGCCTCACGTTGGGTTAATGATTGATGGGAATTACAATTCACTTACCATTAAGGAGCGTGAATTAAATGTAAAACATGAAGCTTTATTAAGAACCATTTCTCAAAAAAAGATTGAAGCTTTGTTTTTGAAACTGGCACCACATCCGGTCTTTAGTTCCGATTATCAATTAAGTACTTTTCAGGAGCAATTGAATCAATTTACCGTTGTAAAGCAAAACGAAGCGACCTGTTTAAGTCCTTTAAAATTGTTTTTTGAAGAATTCTATGCTATTAGAAATAATAAAGAGCAATTGTTCTATGATTTTGTGGATGAATTATCCCAAAACGACTATATCACACAGGCAATTGGAATAAATATTGCAGATAAGTCGGAAAATAATATCTTTACCTTACCGCATTATACCAATGAGGAATTGCAAAAAAGAATTAAAAGCGAACGGGAAATTTATATAAAGGAATAATGTTTATAAAAGGAAAAAATATTCATCTCCGCGCTTTAGAACCTGAAGACGTGGATGTATTGTATAAATGGGAAAATAACCGTGAAATCTGGCACGTGAGTAATACCCAAACACCCTTTAGCCGTTATGTACTGGAACAATTCTTAGTGAATGCTCACGAAGATATTTATACCAATAAACAACTGCGTTTAATTATTTCCCCTAACGATACAGATGATGCTATAGGAGCGATTGATTTATTTGATTTCGATCCGTATCACCTTCGCGCGGGAATCGGAATCTTGATTGCAGAGGAATACCGCAATAAAGGTTATGCGTATGAAGCGCTTGAATTATTGGAGGAATACGCGTTTAATAACCTTCTTCTTAAACAACTTTACGCGAATGTAACCGTGTCTGCTCCTTCAAGCCTGCAATTATTCGAAAAGGCGGGATTCGAAAAGGTCGGACTCAAGAAAAGCTGGAACCGTGTTTCGGCAACCGAGTTTGGCGACGAATGGTTACTGCAACTCATCAATAAATAATGTTGCACAAAAAGGTAATACTTTTCTTTTTCTCTCTTATTATTTTGCTGATTGCTTTTCAGTGTAAAGAACCAATAGGCAATTCAGGAAATGAAACAATCAAAAAAGACACGCTTGTTTATTTGAATCATGCCGATTCTGCAAGGTATGTTGGTATTAATACCTGTAAACTTTGCCACCAAAGTATTTATAATTCATTCATTAAAACCGGAATGGGAAAGTCATTTGATGTGGCGACCAGACAAAAATCGGCGGCTGATTTTTCTCACCCTGTTATTTATGATAAGGAAAAGGATTTTTATTATTCAGCTTCCTGGAAAAATGATAGTTTATTTTTCACCGAATTCCGTTTAAAAGGAAAAGATACTTTATTCAAAAGGGTAGAGCAGGTAAATTACATTGTTGGTTCCGGACAACACACCAATTCCCACATTCAATCGGTAAACGGTTATCTGAATCAAATGCCAATGACCTTTTACGCGCAAAAAAGGAAATGGGATTTGCCGCCCGGATTTGAAGAGGGTCATAACACACGTTTCTCACGTAAAATTGGTTTGGAATGTATGAGTTGTCATAATTCCTACCCAAATTATGTTTTGGGTTCTGAAAATAAATACAATGGTGTTCAGGAAGGAATTAATTGCGAACGTTGTCATGGTCCCGGAAGTATTCACGTTGCACAAAGACAAACCGGCTCAAAAATTGATACCTCAAAATATATTGATTATAGTATTGTAAATCCTGCGAAACTTTCTATCGACCGACAATTTGATATTTGTCAACGTTGTCATTTGCAAGGTAATGCTGTTTTAAAAGAAGGAAAATCATTTTTCGATTTTAAACCTGGTATGAAACTGAGCGATTATTTAACTGTTTTTCTTCCCAAATATGAAAATGCAGATGATGAATTCATTATGGCTTCGCATGCCGACAGATTAAAACAAAGTCAGTGTTTTATTAAATCGTATGAAATGGCTTCGGTCACTTCGACAAGCTCAGTGACCGGTTCCGGTAATAAATTAAAACCATACAAAGAAGCCTTGACATGTGTTACTTGTCATAACCCTCATGTTAGTGTAAGAGAAACCAATAAAGAAGTTTTTAATGATGCGTGTCGTAGTTGTCATGGTCCCGACCAAAAATCAAAACTGGAATGTACCGAAAAATCAGTTGTAAAGGCAATACACGCTCCCGACTCCGAACTCTCAACTATCAACTGCACGAAGTGCCACATGCCTTCTTCCGGTTCAACAGACATTCCTCACGTAACTGTGCATGATCATTATATCCGCAAGCCAATTACTCAAAAAGAAAAGGATAAAATAAAAACCTTTATCGGTTTGTATGCTATTAATGAAAAGAATCCTTCCGATTTAACTAAAGCCTGGGCTTATATTAATCAGTACGATAAGTTTGAACCTAAGTCTGAATATTTGGATTCGGCGCAAAAGTATTTGAAAGATAAAACAAAGGAAGATGTTCAGAAAAATATTCATGCATTGTTACAATTGAATTTCTCAAAGCAAAATTTCCAAAAAATAATTAAATACCTGAATGTTTTGGGTGAAAATGAGTTTTATAAATCGTTGAATAAAAAATCTTACGATAATATTCAAGCATGGAGTGCATATCATATCGCAGAAGCTTATTTTAACACCGGAAATATTGCTGCTTCAGTGAAGTGGTTCGAGAAAGCAACTGATTTGGCGCCTTATAATTTGGAGTTCCAAAATAAATTGGGTGCTGCATATATGAATACAGGAAAAGTTGCTCAAGCTGAAAAGACATTTGAATTTATTATTAAGGAACATCCAAAGAATATGTCGGCATATACCAATTTAGGTTTTATAAAACTTTCACAAAATAATGCGATTGAAGCTGAGCAGCTTTACAATAAAGCTTTAAAACTTGATCCGGATTATGAACCACTTTTATTAAATTTGGCAGGCCTTAAAGCCTATAAAAAAGATTATAAAGGTGCAATGGAAATTATCAATAAAATTTTAAAGAAGAATTCAGGTAACGAAAAAGCTAAAATGGCGTTACAGCAATTAAAGGGATTAGTATGAAATTATTCAGGAAAATAATTATTCTTCTTGTTTTGGCAGCTATTGGCTTTGGCGGTTATTGGGCTTATATCAACCTCTACAAACCCAATACAAATCTCGAAGGCAAGAATTTCAAATACGTTTATATTCCAAGCGATGCCGATTTTGAAACTTTATTAAATGAATTGTATAGTGAAGGTGTGATTGATAACCATAAATCATTCGAGTGGATGGCGAAACGGATGGACTTGGATAAAAATGTCCACCCCGGAAAATACCGTATTAATACCGGTATGAATAACCGTCAAATCATTCTGATGTTAAAAAATAACAAGCAGGAAAGTGTGAAGCTGACATTCAATTCGCAAATCCGTACCAAGGAGGAATTCATTGAATATCTTGATGACAAACTGGAATTAAGTTTTGATGAATTGGACGAGTATCTGAGCGATGATGTTGTTCTTGAAAAAGAATACGGTCTGGACCCTGATAACGTTATGACTTTAATATTACCAAATGCTTTTGAAGTCAGTTGGGTGATTAAAAAAGAGGAGTTATTTGCTCAAATAAAGAATTATTTCAATTCGGTTTGGACAAGAGACAGGCGGGATAAATGTAAGAAAATGGGATATACGGTTGTGGAAGCAACTACCTTGGCTGCGATTGTACAGGGTGAAAGTGCTATTCAAACTGAACAACAAAAAATAGCCGGCGTTTACATAAACCGTTTAAAGAAAAATATGGCCATGCAGGCTGACCCTACTTTAAAATTCGCTAACCGGAATTTTGATGTGCAGCGTGTAACCAATGCCGATAAACAAATAGATTCTCCTTACAATACTTATAAATACAAAGGTCTGCCTCCGGGACCGATTTGCCTTGTAAATATGCAATCGCTCGATGCGGTTTTAAATTATACCAGGCATAATTTCTATTATTTCTGTGCTAAACCTTCTCTGAATGGTTATAGTGATTTTTCGGCCAGCTACGAACAGCACCTGAAATACGCCGATGCCTACCAAAAAGCCCTCGACGCCAAGGGAATAAAGCGATAAAATTATCTGCGCAAATCCGCGTAATCTGTGGCTAAATTTGTACCTTTAAGCCTCTATTTTAATTTCAATTATGACTAAGATTAAATTTGGTACCGACGGTTGGAGAGCAATTATTGCTAAAGATTTTACAGTTGATAATGTTGCGCGTGTAACAGAAGCTGCAGCAAAATGGCTTTTAAAGAATTTCGATAAGCCTAGTGTGGTTATTGGTCACGATTGCCGTTTTGCCGGGGAATTGTTTGCGGAAACAACTGCGAAAGTTTTTATTGCCAATGGTGTTAAAGTTTTTTTAGCGAAAGATTATACATCAACACCTATGGTTTCTTTGGGCGCTCTAAAATTAAAAGCGTCTTTGGGCGTAGTGATTACCGCAAGTCATAATCCTCCTTCTTATAACGGTTACAAATTAAAAGGCCATTACGGCGGACCATTAGTGCCGGAAAAAATTCAGGAGATAGAAGATATTATTCCGGATAAACATTATGTTAATTTAGACAGTATTGATTTAGAGGAAGCAAAGAAAAAAGGTTTATTGGAAATTGCGCCGCTTGAAGATATGTATGTTAAG
>JAHEYE010000212.1 GCA_023251695.1 Sphingobacteriaceae bacterium
CTTTTATTTGCTTTCTTCGCTTTAAACTCAACTGCCCAAAACAAACACTTTGTAGAAGAAGTGGCTATGTATCATCTCGACAGCTTAACCAGAAGCAACGCTGATTTTAAATTGGTTCAGTATTACACAAAAGGATTTATGGTCGCTGCTAAAACCGGTATAAAAGACACCGTCGATTTTAAAATTAACAGAGCCGTAAACATGCCCTCTGTATTTAAAGATTTAACTCTCGTAGAAAAAGAAAAACTTACAAATTTCCCCTTCACCGAAGCTAAACTGAAGAATAAGAATTATACAACCTTAAATATTTATCATTACATGAAAGTAAACGATCTGTATTATTGTTTCTTTGATGTGCAAAGACAATTTGATGGGCACAATATTTTATTGATTATGAACCTGAAGGGTGAGTTAATCCGTTATAAGCTTTTGGCTTATAAGAATTAAACTCTTATTCCTATAATACAAACGTCATCTATTTGATCAAGCCCACCTTTCCAGTCCGAAAAGGCGCGTTCTATTTTTATGTGTTGCTGAGAAAGTCCGGAGTCTGAAACCGATATTAATAAATCCTCCATCCGTTTGTACTTAAATTTCTTTCCATTAGGTCCGCCAAATTGGTCAGGATACCCATCCGAAAAAGTATAAATCATATCTCCTTTTTGCAGACTCACCTTATTATAAGTGAAAGCTTCTTCAGAACCATAAGCTTTACCTACCGGCATTTTATCAGCAAGGCAAACTATTAGTTCTTTATTCCGGATAATGTAAAAAGAATTGTTAGCCGCGCTGTATTCCAGTTCCATAGATTGCAAATTCAGTTTGCACAACACACAATCCATCCCATCCTTACTCTCTACCTCACTGCCCTCGGGGTTTAATGCATTTATTATTTCGGCACGGATATTATTTAAAATTAAATCAGGTCTGGTAATTTTTTTTTCCTTTATGGTTTCTGATAGTTTACTAATGTTTAATAAACTCATAAATGCCCCCGGAACTCCATGTCCGGTACAATCCGCCGTAATATAAACAAAGCCATCGGGTGTTGGTGTTGCCCAGTAAAAATCGCCGCTTACCACGTCCTTTGGTTTAAAAAACACAAAATGATCCGGTAAATTATTTTTAAGAAGCGTTTCACTTGCCAATAATGCGTTTTGAATCCGTTTCGCGTAATTTAAACTATCGAATATTTCTTTATTTTTTTCTTCAATCAATTTATGCTGAAACTGTAATTCAGCTAATGTTTTTGTTACTTTATCTTCAGCTTCCTTCCGCAAAATAACCTCCGTACTAAAAACCTGATTCCAAACCAATAGTGAAACAACCAAGAACAACGAACCGATAAGCAACAAATAATCAGCAAAAGACCATAGCATTATTTTCCCTAAAATCCCTGATACGATCAACCCGACGCTGGCAATATCGCCGAAGCTTAAAATAGCAACATGCCATTTTTTTTTGGTGGTTCCCTGCCATTTTTCTTTCCGGATATTTCCTAAAATGGGACCGTAAGTAAATGCAATTAAAAAAAATCCGGTCGCTAAAACAGCATTGGCTCCGGGCATACGAAGCAGCTTCAATACTATAGCAATCGCAATAGTTGTCAATCCCCCATATAAAATCTTCATCGCCATTGAACGCCTTTTTTCAATTGGCAAGTGCAGGGGGAAAAAAGAAATTCCGGTAAAAAAATAGCACGAACCCAGAAAATGAAGTACCGAGGCGAATTTATGGACAACTTCATTTTGCCACATAAAAAAGGGCAGCAGAAATAGCACTAATCCGCTGAGCATAAAACCTACAGCTTTTTTTCTGTTTTTTGCTTTATCCATATTCAACTAAAATAACAATATTAATTGAATATTTTTGCAGAATGGAATTAAAAACTATGTCCCATTTTCTCCTTTTTGGTTTGGAGATACTTTTCGTTATGGGGGTTTGGAGTAATAACAATAGGTACATTATCTACAATCTCTAAACCATAACCAATTAAACCGGCACGCTTTTTAGGATTGTTAGTCATTAGTTTTATTTTGTGTACACCAAGGTCGCGCAAAATTTGCGCACCAATGCCGTAATCACGTTCATCCATTTTAAAACCTAATTCAATATTGGCTTCAACAGTATCGCGGCCTTTCTCCTGTAATTTGTAGGCTTTCAATTTATTTAAAAGACCGATGCCTCTTCCCTCCTGATTCATGTAAACGATAACGCCTTTACCTTCGTGTTCGATCATTTCCATGGCCGCATGTAATTGCGGACCACAATCACAACGGCAGCTTCCGAACACATCGCCTGTAACACAGGAAGAATGAACGCGTGTTAAAACAGGTTCATCTGCCTTCCATTCACCTTTTACCAAAGCCATGTGTTCTTCACCGTTAGTACTTACTTTATAAGCTACTAATTTAAAATCGCCCCAATTGGTTGGCATGTTCACTTCCACCTGACGCTCAACAATGGTTTCCTTTTCTAAACGGTAGGAAATTAAATCTTTTATCGAAACAATTTTTAAATTAAATTTTTCGGCGATTTTTATCAGATCAGGCAAACGCGCCATGCTGCCATCTTCATTCATAATCTCCACCAATGCACCGCAAGGTTCAAAACCTGCCATCACCGCTAAATCAATAGTAGCTTCAGTATGTCCGGTACGACGCAACACACCACCTGTTTTTGCAATGAGCGGAAAAATATGTCCGGGCCGGCCGAAATCAGAAGGCTTCATTTCCGGATTAATTAAGGCTTGTACAGTTTTAGCTCTGTCTTGCGCCGAAATTCCTGTTGTGCAACCGTGTCCTAACAAATCAACCGATACCGTGAAAGCAGTTTCATGCGAAGCTGTATTTTTACTTACCACTGAATGTAAGTCCAATTCTTTAGCGCGCTGTTCGGTAATAGATGTGCAAATTAATCCTCGGCCGTGCGTAGCCATAAAGTTTATCACTTCGGGTGTTACGTTACGGGCAGCAGTCAAAAAGTCGCCTTCATTCTCCCTGTCTTCATCATCTACAACAATAATTACTTTACCGTTTTTAATGTCGTTAATGGCTTCTTCTATCGTATTCAGCTTAAACTCGCTCATAGCGTAAACCCTCTAGGATTTTTATTAATTTATATGGATTAAATCCAACAGGGTAAAGGTACGGATTTTAGCTTATTAAAGGGCGTAATATTGTACCTTTGTAGCTATGGAAAACACCTTTTTATCTAAGCTGAAACAGCAATTACAGCTGCCTTTGCCGGGTATGGAGGTGCAATTTGAAATGGCCCACGTAAACAGGGAGAAAGTGAATAAGGAGGATTTAAACCCCTCTGATTACAGGAACAGCGCCGTGTTACTCTTGCTCATAAAAAGAGATAATGCTTATTATATTCCCTTAACAGAACGCCACGACTATAAAGGTGTACACAGCGGACAAATAAGTTTTCCGGGTGGTAAGTTTGAAGCTGGAGATCAAAACCTCAGCCACACAGCTTTGCGTGAATGTTATGAGGAGATTGGGATACAGAACAACATTGAACTCATCGGAAAACTAACGCCGGTGTATATTCCGGTAAGTAAATTCCTGGTGACCCCTTTTGTAGCCGTATTAAATGATGAACAGGCAAATTATTGCATTAATACAGCTGAAGTAAAATCTATTATTGAACTTCCGCTCGGAAATCTGACAAAGCCGGAGATTGTAAAACAAACCCATGTAGAGCCTGCGCCCGGGTATAAATTTAAAACCCCCTACTTTGATGTAGAGGGTAAAATTGTTTGGGGAGCTACGGCTATGGTGCTAAACGAATTTAAACACCTGCTGTTAAAACTGTGATTATCTTCTCTTCTTTTCGAATTCGGTAATCTGGTTATCGTAACACAAATAGTAAATGCCTTTTTTCATGTTATCTAATTTGATTTCCTTACCGTAACCTTTTTTTATGATACCGTAATCATCGTATAATTCATAAAATGTTTCGTCGGTAAATTGCAAAGCATTATAATCTTTGGTAAGGGCGTAATTTGGTTTTTCAACGTTTGAGTTAATCGTTACCGCACTTGATATTTTTGGTAAAGAACCTAAACCAATTTGCTTAACGCGGAATTTGTTTTCACCACTGTGTAAAGCTACTTTAAATGCGTAATCATGATTGTCTGCTGTTCCTAAACCATCTACAGTGCCTATTGGTACCCATTTGTTCCATTTGTATTGTTCGATGATGTAAGGTAGTGGTCCGCTTTCTTTACTTGATGTCCAACGCAGAATACCATTTGAATTTACATTCATGGTTTGAATCTCGTAAGTTGGGCGGGGTTTCAGATCTTCTGCGTTTAATACGAAAGGCTTGCAAAAATCTTTGTGTATAATTTCAATCGTTACTTTATCACCGTATTTTAATTGGAGGGCCACCAAATCAATTTCAAATGAAGTTGAATTCACTTCGTCGGTAGTGATGTGGCCGTTTACTTTTACTTCAACAGCGCAAAAGCCGACACCCGACCCACCATAGGCATTTTGAACGTAGATGTTTTTGTTTTGAAACTTTCCCTCTACAACTAACACCCCGGATTTAGCCTGATTTACCAGTATCAATAAAGTCAGTATAACTAAATTTTTCATTTCTTTTAAAAGTAGGTTTAAAATTATTTAGAGCGTTATTTTTTCTTTGTAAATTCTGTTATCTGATTATCGTAGCACAAATAATATTTTCCTTTTTCAAGATTATCAATTCTTACTTCCTTGCCAAAACCTTTCTTCACCACTAATCCGTAAGAGTCGTAAACTTCAAATCCTGTTTCATAAGAGAAAGTAAGCGCTGTTTCTTTTACATCAAATTTAGGTTTCTCAATCATCGAATTCAGAATCACATTACTCGAGTAACGCGGTGTGGCTCCTAAACCAATTTGCTTAACACGGAATTTATTTTCACCACTGTGTGTTGTAATCTGAAAAGAGTAATCGTGTGTTTCAGGTGTTCCGGCGCCATCAATTTCACCAACCGGCACCCATTTGTTCCATTTGAACTGCTCAACAATGTAAGGTAAAGTTCCGGTTTCATTCTTAGTGGTCCATTTTAATAATCCACTCGATGTAATATTCATGGTTAAAACTTCAAACGAAGGTTTTGGTTTAAGATCCTCCATGTTTAATACCTTAGGCTGACAACCATCCTTATGGAAAATTTCGATGACAACTTTATCACCGTATTTCAATTTTAATTCTCCCAAATCAATTTCGAATGCACTGGAGTTAACTTCGTCGGTTGTAATATTGCCGTTTACTTTCACTTCAAAAGCACAGAAACCAACCCCCGAACCACCGAAAAAATTCTGAACGTAAACATTCTTATTTTGATATTTACCCTCAACTACAAGCGTAGCAGCGTAATTTAATTTTACGCCTATTAATAAAGCAAAGGTCAAAATCAGTTTTTTCATTCTTTTAGGTCTGTACAAAAAGTTTATTCTCTTAATTAACAAAGATATAGCAAATTTTTTCCAATTACAAGAATTTGCGAATCTTAACAATTAGGTAAAGCAAAAATAATACCAAAATCAGTCCCAATATCACTTTATACGCCTTAGGGTAATGTATTTTGTTAATAACTTTGTCCCTACGGAACGACCAAATCAGATACCCGGCAAAAACCAGTAAAAACGCCAGTGAAAAGACTATTCTCCCGCTTGTGAACATTATTTAGCTTCTAAAACCGTACAAAAGTATAATTTTGCTAAGCAATGAGAGCCCGGAAAACCCTTATTTTTTACCTGATATTAACAAGCTTCGGAATAAGGGCTTCTAAAATTGAATCTGCCTATGAGGCGCTTAGTATTTACGACTACTTTAAGGCGAAAAAACTGTTTTATGGTGAGCTTAAAAAGAGCCATAAAGCCGCAGCCGCTTATGGTTTAGCAACCATTTACTACAGAACAGATAACCCCTTTTCGAACACCGACAGCGCTGTTAAATACATAAGCCTTGCAGGTAATTTTTTCAGGTCGACCCGCCTAAAAGAATCCTATTTTGGCTATAAAATCGACAGCTTGTCGATTTTAAATTGGGCCGATAGTATTGCGCAAAAATCCTTCGCCAAGGCGGTAAAACTAAATTCGATGCGGAATTATGAACAGTTTTTGGTTCAAAATCCATATGCCAATTTCAGGCAAAAATTTGAGGCGCTTTATTTAAGGGATGAGTTAAGTTACAAAACCAATCTTACTTACAATCTGAGTGATAGCACAAAAGCTTTT
>JAHEYE010000014.1 GCA_023251695.1 Sphingobacteriaceae bacterium
CAATTGCACGGGTAAAGGCTACGTATAGCAAATTTAAATTATCAAGAAACTGTTCATTTTTTTCCTGCTCGTAAAATTCATTTAAACCGGCATCTGCTAAACCTTGGGTTAAATTAAACAAACCAACCGGTAGGGGAGAATCGGTTCCGTCTAAATTTACCCAGGCCGGATTCGGTTTATATACCTTCCAATTGGTAAACGGTAAAATAACAACAGGAAATTCCAAACCTTTTGCTTTATGAACACTCATAACCCGTACAGCATTCATGCCTTCAGGAATTATTAATGAAGCTTTATCTTTTCTTTTATTCCACCAATATAAAAAATCATTTACAGAGCCGGTTTTATTAACCAGATAATCATTTACCTCATCTAAAAAGAAACGGATATACTGCGGGTTATTTTTTTCAAGCTGTAATTTAGTTATGATTTCAATACAAATATCGAAAATATTTTTTTGATTAAAGGAATGAAAGTTCAAATTAATTCCTGCTGCTTTTAAAACCGGAAATAAATCTCCCCCATGCACCAAATCTGTTACCTTCTTATGAAGATCTTTACTACCCGCAATGTAATTGAGCACCACAGCTGCGCTTATGTCGTCGAACGGATTATTTAAATATGTAAGAAAGGACGTAACGCAATTAATCTCCCGGTTGTTTTTTAGTAGTAAGGAGTCGGAAGAAATAACCGGAATTTGCTGTGCGGTTAAATAATTGGTGCATTGGTTACCCTGTTTATTATTCCGGGAAATAATGCAAATATCACTATAGGAAAAGCCACTCTGCAACGCATTTCGAATTTGCTTTTCTATGAGTTCAAAGTTTTTGTTATCGAGATCTTCTTTTTCAAGCTCACCGGAATGAACACTTACATAACCGCCTTCCTTGTATCTTAATTTTTGTGCCTGAGAAGAATAAATGGTTTTGAATTCATCTGTGAGGTACTGTTGCGGTAAAAAACTGAAAACATCATTATTAAACTCAACAATATTTTTCAAACTCCTGTAATTGGTTTCAAGAACTTCTGCCTTAAAGTTTTGTTGCAAACTAGAGGCCCTTTCATTTAGTATTTGATTTTCTTCAGGATTATTAAGTTCGGGAAGTATATTAAATTGCTGCACATTGGCATTTCTCCAGCGGTAAATGCTTTGTTTGCCATCGCCAACAATTAAATTGAAACGGCCGTTAGCTAAAGCATTATCTACTAATGGCAAAAGATTAAGCCATTGCAGAGTAGAGGTATCCTGAAACTCATCCAATAAATAGTGATTATAGCGTTCGCCCAAACGTTCGTAAATAAAAGGAGCAGGTTCTTCAGAAACGACTTTCGCGATTTTCGAATTAAATTCTGAAATAAAAACAATTTGTTCTTCCATCCGGAATTCTTCACTTATTTGCTGTAGCTCGTTAACCAGAATGAGGGAGTAAATATTTTTTTCTAATAAATTAAACAGACTAAATCTCTTTGCGTTTTCTTCTATAAAAGAAATGGTTTCGGTAGCTATGCTGTTGAGTTGCGGTGAAATACTATCAATGGCCGCATTTTCGCCGGCGGTGTTTTTCCCGTTATTCCATTTATTTTTGGCAACGCATTCTTTCAATCGCTTTCCCGTTAATTCTGAAATTTCTTTATAAGTAAAATCCGCCCATTTTTTAAAAGCATTTTGTGGTCCGCTGCTCGTATAATAAAACTGTGCATCGGTAAGATCTTTGCTTTTTATTAATTGAAGAGCTACTTCTCCATTTTCTTTTACCCGCTTTTTAAAAGACGAAGTAAATACAAAAAGTTCTCTCTGAATTTTTTTTAGATCATCGGCGCTGAATCTCTTTAATTTTTTCAGATGTAGTTCAGCATCTTCTTTTTGAATGATTTCCGTAAACTCCAAAAGTTTAAGTTCAGGATCCCATGCGTTATTTTCTTCCGCATTCTCAGCCGAATATTTTATCAACAGATCGGTAAGTTCAGTGCTGTCTCCAATCTTTGCCATCAATCCGGATACTACTTTTCTGTAAAAGTCGGCAGTATTGGTTTCAATGCTAAAATTTACCGGTAGTTTTAAATCAAATGCAAAGGTCTTTACAATCTTGTGGGTAAAGCTATCGATGGTACTGATAGAGAAGTCGGAATAGTTATGCAGGATCTCATTTAAATTGAGTTTAGCGCGTTTTATAATGGTTTCCTTATCAAGACCTGCTTCTTTACTGATTAAATCAATTAATGCGTCTGCTTTAGGGTTTTGTGCTGAAATAAGTTTTAGTGCATCAATTATCCTTAGCTTCATTTCGGCTGCTGCCTTATTAGTGAAGGTAATTGCCAGTATTTTTTTATAGGCCTGCGGACGGACGGAATCGTCGTTTAAAGCTATTTTAAGATATTCTTTAACAAGGGTAAATGTTTTACCGCTGCCGGCTGAAGATTTATATACAACAAAATTTTTCTGCACTATTATGTAAAAATAAAAAACCCCGTGGGTTTAGCACGGGGTTTTTATTATATAATATGAATATTATTCGCCTTCTTCCTCTTCGCCTGTTACTTTAGGCTTATTGGTAGGAGCTGTTTTAGGAGCATTAGGATCGTTATAATCCCAGTTTACGATTCCGAATACAGTACGACGATTCTTTTGGTGCAATGCTTCTTTTTCTTCTTTTGTTTTCGCTTTATTGATTTCTACATCTTTAACTAATAAGCGGGTTTCTCCAAAACCTTTTGCGCTCATACGCGCTAAAGGAATTTTTTTCTCGTTAGCTAAGTAATCAACACAAGATTGAGCACGGGCCTGAGATAAGATTAAGTTTTTAGGATCAGAGCCACGGCTGTCAGTGTGAGCTGATAACTGGATAACAATAGAAGGATTATCAATTAAAGTTTGGTATAAGAAGTTTAATGAGTCTTTAGATTCAGGCTTTAATTCAGCACTACCCAATGCATATAACACAGCAGGGAAACGGATTTCCCTTTCAACCGGTACAACTTCGAAATCTTTCATGAAGTCTTTAGAATCTTTTTCACCTGCAGTGGTTAAAGCACCCATATCTTTCGATGCTAAGTAACCGTCTTTATAAGTTGAAGAAACAGTTTGCTTACTGGTTTCAATAGTAACAGTATAAGAAACGTTTTCTTTTAACTTGAATCCGTATCCACCATCACCGCCTGTAGTAGCATCGTTAATGGTTCCATCACTTCCTTGCATCTTAACTTTTGCATTTGAAACAGTTTCCCCTTTACCAATACCTTTGCTTCCGCCGCTTGATACAACTTTACCTTTTAAGTTAAATACCAATGGTGGTAAGTAGAACGACCAGATATCATCACTTCCTTTTCCGCCTTCACGGTTAGAAGAGAAATAACCACGTTGTTTTTTACCTTCAAAAGAAATACCGAAATCATCAGCACCTGAGTTTAAAGGAACTTTTAAGTTTTCAGGAGCTTTGGTGAATTTACCATCAGCGCCAATATCAGCTTTAAATAAATCTAAACCACCCATACCCGGATGTGAGTTGGAGGAGAAATATAAGATTTTGCTGTCGTCAGAAACATAAGGATACATTTCATCTTGAGCACCGTTAATTTGCGGACCTAAGTTGATTGGTAAGCTCCAGGTGTTACCTTTTGCATCGTAAATTGTTTTCCAGATATCAAGTCCGCCGAAACCGCCTTTCATACGTGATACGAAATAAACCGTTTTACCATCAGCAGATAAAGCAGGGTGACCGAATTGAATTGAATCCTGGTTAAAAGGTAATTTAACCGGCTCTGCCCATCCTGAACCTTGTTTCTTAGCCATGTATAACTGACAACCTGATTTTTGAGATTTGATCTCAGGACAACGGGTCATTAACATGAAATCACCTTTTTTAGAGATTGCTGCAGCACCATCGTTAAATACGCTTGTAACAGCTCCAGCTAAAACAATAGGTGTCGACCATTTACCGTTTTTGTCTAATTTGGTTTCATACATTTTAGAGTGGTTCTGACCGGTAGTAATATCTTGTTTTTGGTTAACGCCTTCACGGGTTGAAGTAAATACTAAGGTGTTGTATTTTTTATCGGAATAAGTTGGAGAGAAATCTGATTCTTTAGAGTTAATCAAAGCCATATTTTCAATCTTGTAACGGCCCGGATTATCTTTCCATTGTTGTGCCAGTTCGCTTGATTTAACGCCTTTATCACCACGAGGATCAGAAGGGGCTAATTTTTTGAAGTTCTGATATTCAGTAATTGCTTCAGGATATTTACCTTGTGATTTAAGAACATCCGCTAGTCTTACAACAGCCTCAGGATCAGGATATTTAGCTGCAATAGCCTTTTGGTAATAAGTTTCAGCGCTTTTCATATCGTTTATTTCTTGATATGCGTATGCAGTCCTGAACAAAACTTTAGCTTTCATATCAGCTTTTTTCACTGATGTATAAGCTGCTTTATAGGCCTCAACCGCTGTAAAGTACTGGTGGTTTTCGAAAGCTAAATCAGCCTTAGCTAATGCTTTCTGAGCCATTACAGGTGATGCCATAAAAATAACTGCGCCTGCAATTAATGTAAGTTTGAAGAATGGTTTCATAGATAGACTTATTACCTTAATATATTAATCCGCTAAAATAAGAAATTATTTAAAAGTGCAAAAATATTTAATAAATAAACCCGCTATTTAGCGGGTTTATTTTAGTGTTAGTGGTGCTCAGGGCTATGTTCGGGGGCTGTTTCGTGACCTCCGCCGTGATGCTTGTGAGCCCTTAAATCTTCTTGCTGTTTAACCAATAATTGGTCGATAGGAGTACGGTTTGCGGCTTTACCGGAATAGGTACCTTCATTCAGACAAACAAAAATGCAATAAAGCATAAATGTAATATAGGGTCCCAAAATGGTGTATTTGAAGAATTTCACTTCATGACCTAAGTGCATGAAAGCCATTACGATAAACCCTGCTTTGATAATAGTAAAACCTATAAAGAACACTTTCAGGTAAATGGAGCCTGTCCAGCCTTTGCCAGGGGCTATAAAACCAACTACAAGCTCACCAATAGTGATAACAAGCATTATCCAAAACACATTCCAGAGGGTACGGCGTAATTTTTTACCATCTTCCTCGCCATGTGCGGCCATTTTTTCGTATTCAGGATAGTCGTCATGAAATTCCATAATGTTTACGTTTTAAGTTTTTACAATAAATAAAAGAAGGTAAATACAAACACCCATACTAAATCTACAAAGTGCCAATAAAGTCCCACTTTTTCAATCATTTCATAATGACCGCGCTTTTCATAAGTGCCCAGTAATGCATTCATGAAAATAACAAAGTTGATGACGACACCTGAGAATACGTGGGTACCGTGAAAACCCGTTATGAAGAAAAAGAAATTCGCAAATTGAGGAGCACCGTATTCGTTAACCGTCATGTTTGCGCCGTAAATAGTTTTTTCAACGTAATTCTGAACTTCCGGATCCCAAACCATGCGCAAAGCACCAACATCTGTACCAACAATGAAGTGATACCACTCCCAAGCTTGTGAGCCAACGAAAGCCAAACCACCAATGATTGTCCAGAACATCCAGATCAAAACACCGCGTTTATGATTACGATGACCGGCTTCAACGGCAAGTACCATTGTAACCGAAGACATAATGAGGATGAAAGTCATTAAACCAACATAAGCCAATGGGATATGTTGTTCAACGAAAGGAAAGTGGGTAAATACATTTTCAGCTTTTGGCCACACATCAGAATATTTATGACGTATAAAGCCGTAAGCACAAAGCAAACCTCCAAAAGTTAAAGCATCGGAAATAAGGAAAAACCACATGAATACTTTTCCGTAACTAAGTCTGAATGGGGATTGGCCGCCGTTCCAGGCTTCTTTTGGATCTATTTCTACTGAATGAGACATAGGATTAATAGAATTAAATTTTACACTGCAATTTTAACGAATAAAATATAAAAACAAAAATAAATATAGCCATAAAATGCTCAAAAAATGCCAGTAAAGGCCACAAAGCTCAATACCCAAGGCGTTTTCCGCTGTATATTTCTTCTTTAAAGAATTTATCAACACCACTATGAGCGAAATTATCCCACCAATTAAATGGGCCCAATGTGCCAAAACGAATAAAATAAAAAAGGAACCTGAAGGATTACTGTATTTGCCACCTAAAACGATGCCATGGTTAAATAAATCCTTCCAGCCGAGATATTGGCAGCCCATAAAAACAAAACCTAAAATAAGAGTAGCCAAAGTCC
>JAHEYE010000033.1 GCA_023251695.1 Sphingobacteriaceae bacterium
TCGTTGGTGTCTTCAGTAAACAAAAGAGTTTCTTTGTAATCGTCTTTTTTTACTTCCAATACTTTAATTGGGTTATCTAAAAACTTTTCTATTTGTTTTAGAACAGGTATCTCTTCAGGTGAACAAAACGAGACTGCATGTCCTTTTTGATTCCCCCGGCCTGTTCGCCCTACCCTATGCACATAATTTTCATCCACATCCGGTAAATCATAATTCACCACAAAGTTAACAGCGGGAATGTCAATCCCACGCGCACTCACATCCGTAGCAATCAAAACTTTTATTTCTCCTGTACGGAATTGTTCCATTACAGCTAAACGATCGCTCTGATCTTTTCCGCCGTGCATGGTAATGGTTTGAATTTTCACCCGCTTCATTGCATCATATACCCTCTCGGCCCGAACTTTGGTTCTTACAAAAACTAAAATTTTACTTTCAGGATTTTCATAGATCAATCGCTCCAGAAAAAACCGTTTGTCATCCATTGTCACAAACATGACAGAATGATCCACATTTTTCGAAACAGGATCTTTCGGGGAAATCTGAATGCGGATGGCATTTTTTACCAAGGAATACGCTAGATCTTTTATTTCTTCGTTAATCGTTGCTGAAAAAAATAAGGTCTGACGGTTTTGCGGTAAATAAGTAATCAGCTCTTTAATATCATCATAAAAACCCATGTCGAGCATGTGATCGGCTTCATCTAAAACTAAAAATTCTGTGCTACGCAGTTTAATATGTTTCTGACTAACTAAATCAAATAATCTTCCGGGTGTCGCAACAATAATATCAACACCTTCCTGCAATTTTTCAATTTGAGGTTGTTGATCTACTCCTCCAAAAATCCCTATGGTGCTGACATCTGTATAACGTCCGATTTTTTGAAACACTTCTGTAATCTGTAAAGCCAATTCGTGAGTTGGTACCATTACCACCGCACGGATTCCTTTTTTATCCGGATTATCCCGCTTCCGGTGATAAATAATTTCGATAACAGGAATAGCAAAGGCAGCAGTCTTGCCGGTACCGGTTTGTGCAATTGCCATTACATCTTCTAAATTTAATATGGAAGGGATGGCTTTATATTGAATATCGGTAGGACGTTTGTAACCTAATTCTTCCAGACTTCTTTTAATTTGCGGGGCAATATCGTAAGCAGAGAAACGCATTTAATTATCCAGCCTTTCGAAAACAGAATTATTACTCTTGAACTCCGGCACTAATTCTTTCATACACTGAACAATTTTGGTATTGTCTTGTGTATCGAACAATTGAATTAATTCCTCAATTACTTTAGAAACATCTTCGTATTTGTATTCACGGACCTTTCCAATTAAAATTTGAGAGTGATGCGTCGGCATAGTATTCTCTGCATCCGCTAATAGTTCTTCATATAATTTTTCACCCGGTCGTAAACCTGTAAATGTTATTTTGATATCACGGCCTTCTTCTAATCCCGAAAGTTTTATCATTTTTCGGGCGAGATCTACAATCTTAACCGACTTACCCATATCGAACACAAATATTTCTCCACCCTTGCCCATGCTTCCTGCTTCCAGAACTAACTGACAGGCCTCAGGAATCGTCATGAAATAACGTGTAATTTCAGGGTGAGTAATAGTTACAGGTCCGCCGGCTTCTATTTGTTTTTTAAATCTTGGAATAACAGAGCCATTTGAACCTAAAACATTTCCGAAACGTGTTGTAATAAATTTAGTTGCAGATTTTTTTCCGAGGCTCTGGATGTAAATCTCTGCAATACGTTTTGAAGCGCCCATTACATTTGTCGGATTCACAGCTTTGTCAGTTGAAACAAAAACAAATTTATTTACACCAAACTCAACGCTTAGGTCAGAAGTAATTTTGGTTCCTAAAATATTATTGAGAATAGATTCGGAGGGATTATTCTCCATCATGGGTACGTGTTTATATGCTGCGGCATGAAAAACAATGGCCGGCTTAAAAGTTCTGAACACATTTCGCATGCGATCAACGTTACGGGTATCGCCAATTACAACTTCAAATTGGTCCTTCTTAAATTTATCGCCAAACTCCAATTCCACATCGTGTAAAGGGCTTTCCGATTGATCAAGCAATATTATTTTTTTAGGATTGTACTTAATACACTGACGTGATAATTCACTGCCAATAGAACCTGCGGCCCCTGTAATTAAAATTACTTTATTGTTAAGTTCGGCATTTATAATATCGTTATCTAATTTAATTGGTTCACGCTCCAATAAATCTTCAATATTCACGCCACGTAATTGATTAAAACTTAATTCACCGTTTATCCATTTGGTAGCCGGTGGTACGTTCAATAGGCGCACATTGTTATTTAAACACCAATCCGCTATCTCATTCTTTTTCGCAGGCGAAAGGCTCTGAATGGAAATGATTACTGATTCAACGCCGTTTTCCTTTACCAGCTTTTCAATTTCACTAAAAGGATAAACAAAAGCGCCCTCCAGACTCCGTCCCTTTTTCTTTTCATCATCATCAATAAAACCAACCACTTTATACTTTATAGCTGCATCACGGTCGAGAGTACGTTTAGTTATAATACCGCCCTCACCGGCGCCGTAAATCAAAACATTAATTTTGCTTTTCTCCGGATTGCGGCTTTCAAAATAAATTGCTTTTACTGCAAGGCGTGAGCATATCATGATAAAGAGGGTGACAAGCGCATCGATAATGATAATTGCTGTTGGGATTATAAAATAAGTGATGGTGAAATAAGTAATGACATTTGCAACCACCATTAAAACACTTCCCAAAATCACAACAACTAGAATCCGTACGGAGTCGCGTGAACCTGTATAACGCACAACACCTTTATAGGTCTTTGAAATTAAAAAAGTAATAGCACGAATGCTTAATAATATCAGGTAATCGTAAGGAAGGTTCTTTAAATCTTCGGGCGGAATACTTTTAAAATTAAAACGCAGGAAAAAAGCCAGCGTTAACGAAAAGGCACAAATAATTAAATCGATAATCAAAATCGACCACCTTGGCAGGTTGTATTTCCAGAAGAAGCTTAGTAAGCTTGACATGCCACTAATTTAGCTATTTTTTTTGGGATGTATTGGTAGTAGTTGGGACAGCAGTATTAGTAGTGGTTATCCTCACTTTCTCAACCGCTTGTATTGGAGGATTGATCTTTATAGGCACCTGTTTAAATGGTTTATCTGAGGCCACTATCTCGCAATAAGTACAGATTTCTTTCAATTTAACTTTCATCTCGCAGTCGCTGGGCTGAACATAAATTTTCCTCATCGTACTATCCGGCATCATAAATTCCATATCGGTTGCCAAGGTTCTTGGTCCTTCAAAAACAAAAGGGTCCTTAAATTTTTCTTCAAGGTGAATGTCTTTTATATGAACTTTCTTTTCAAAAATCATGGTATACAATTCGAAAATAGCGCGGGTAATTTTAATTTGTATTTCGTTCTTTTTGCTGTCGTAATACACTTTCACATTACCAACAACCTGTGAGGTATAATTAAAAGGCCCGACTTCCACTTTGGCATCACAGGTAAAGTCGCTGCTATCGGGTTTTAAATTTATTTTTGGATTGATTACTTTCCAATGGTATTTTCCTTTTATGAGCATTACTTCATAATCGCTTTCGCCTTTTATATCGCCTATCGCAAGAAATACTTTATTAATGGCTTCTTCGTTTAACGAAACCGTGAAATCGTTATATTTTTGAGAGAATCCCTGAAAGGAAAGGAATGCACAAAATGTCACGCAAAGGCGCAAAGACGCAAAAGGTAATTTTTTATTCATCCTATTCATGACTCGTAAATCGTACTTCCCATTTAACCCCTATCACTACTACTACTGCCACTGCCTACTTGTTACTTCATCTCCCATTCTTTCCAATCCATTTCTTCGCCGTTCAAAATACCGAGGTAACTTGTGTATCTTTCCTCTGATATTTCTCCGCTTTCCACCGCATCCTTAATGGCGCATTTAGGTTCGTTAACGTGCAAACAGTTGTTGAATTTGCAATCGTTCATTCGTTCACGTATTTCCGGAAAATAATGTCCCACTTCTTCTTTTTTCATCTCAACCAATCCTAGTTCTTTAATTCCGGGCGAATCAATTATAAATCCGCCAAAACTTAATTCGTGTAACTCAGCAAAAGTTGTAGTATGCATGCCTTTCGAATGAGCTGCAGATATTTCTCCGGTTTTTAATTGTAAAGTTGGCTCGATAGCATTTATCAGTGTTGATTTTCCTACACCTGAATGTCCTGCTATAAGTGTTGTTTTGTTTTGGAGAAGCTCCTTAACTTTTTCCAGATTTTTACCGTTCACACTGCTCACCACAATGCATTCGTAACCAATTTTGGTATAGATGTCAATTATCTCCTGCTGCAGTTTTAGTAATTCCTCATCTAAAATATCAGCCTTATTAAAAACTAATTTCGCGGGAATAGAATAAGCCTCTGCTGTAATTAAAAAACGGTCGATGAACCCCAAACTTGTACGCGGTGAAACTAAAGTTGCTACTAAAATGGCCTGATCCAAATTACTGGCTAAAATCTGAGCTTGTTTTGAAAGATTAATTGATTTACGGATGATATAATTTTTGCGGGGATAAATATTGCTTATTACCGTATCCTCTCCCTCCCTATTAATATCTACTTTATCGCCTACTGCAACAGGATTGGTGGTTTTACGCCCATCCAATCTCAGTTTTCCCTTTAAAACGCAATCCAACACCTCTCCATCCTCTGTTCTTACAAGATAATGGCTCCCCGTCGATTTTGTTACTATACCAGTCATTAAGATACAAATCTACAAAACGGTTTAATTTTTAGTAGATTTGTACAAATAATAATTATGTCAATAGTTGTTAATAATATTACCAAACTGTACGGCGAACAAAAAGCGCTCAATAATGTTTCGTTTACGGTTGAAACAGGACAAATTGTTGGTTTTCTTGGTCCGAATGGCGCAGGAAAAAGCACCATGATGAAAATCATTACCTGTTATATTCCTCCCTCTCAAGGTACCGTTAAAGTTTGTGGGTTTGACATTTTGGACCAAAGCATTGATGTGAAAAAACAAATCGGCTATTTACCCGAACATAATCCATTGTATTTGGATATGTACGTAAAGGAATTTTTAGAATTCATAGGCGGACTTTACAAAGTAAAAAACATTAAGGGTCGGGTTGCGGAAATGATAGAGCTTACCGGTTTACAGGTTGAACAAAAGAAAAAAATCGGCGCCTTATCAAAAGGTTACCGTCAACGCGTAGGTTTAGCACAAGCCATCCTACACGACCCGAAAGTTTTGATTATGGATGAACCTACAACAGGACTAGACCCGAATCAACTGGAAGAAATCCGTTCGCTGATAAAAACTTTAGGAAAAGAAAAAACCGTGATGCTAAGCACTCACATCATGCAGGAAGTAGAAGCGGTTTGTGATAAAGTAATTATTATTAATAAAGGAGAGATTGTGGCTGACGAAGTGACTTCTATATTACAAAAAAATACAAGCAAGCAATTATATACCGTCGAGTTTGACAAATCAATTTCAAAGAATAGTTTAAAATCTATTGAAGGGGTTGTTGAAGTTAATCAAATCAACGACACCACCTGGCAAATAAGTACGGGCATTGAAAAAGATATACGAAAAGAAATTTTTGATTTCGCAGTTGCCAACAAACTTGCAGTTTTAACCTTAAATAAAGAAGAACAAAAACTGGAAGATGTGTTTAAGAAATTAACTAAGTAATCGGGACTTCGGCTACGCTCAGTCGCCGATGAGACCTTAGGTGGCTGAGCGAAGCCGAAGCCACTTCCATTCTATTTACACAACTCAGTAAACTTAATCGAAGCTTTTTCGTTTCCGTTATCAATAGCTTTTTTCAGATCAGCGCAGGCTTCAGTTTTCTTACCCGTATAATTATTAGATAAACCACGGTAATAAAAGGCTTCGGCATAAGTTGGTTTTAATTCGATTGCTTTGGTGAAATCAGGAATTGCCAAAGCGTCTTTTTGCTGTGTAAAATAACAAATACCTCTTTCTAAATAAGCTTTCGCGTACTTCGGACTTAAATTTATTGCTTCTGTATTATCCGCGATGGCCCCTGTGTAATCTTTCATCTGGTATTTGCTAAGAGCCCTTTGCACATAAGTATCAGAATGTTTTTTTATCGCTAATGCTTTGTCACAATCTTTTATCGCACCGGTATCATTTACCAGCATGTATTTTATCATGGCGCGGTAATAGTAAGAACCTTCATAATCGTTTTTCAGCGATATGGCCTTGTTTTCATCCACAAGTGCATCTTCATATTGTTTTAAAAAATATAAAGCCGCTCCCCTATAGGTATAAGCCTTATTAAACTTTGGATTCAAATCAATTGCCGCATTAAAATCGGTAACGGCATCCTGATAGGATAACAAATAATATTTACAAAGCGCCCGGTTGTGATAAGCATCCGATTTAGTCGGATCAATTTCAAGTGATTTATCAAAATCAATTTTTGCTTTTTCATACCAGCCCAGATCAAATTTGCACAACCCTCGGTTGTAATAAGCATCCGCATCTTTATGACTGCGAGCAATAACGCTGTCGTAATCCTGTATGGAGAACTCGTACTTTTTTTGCTCCAGTGCAACAAACCCACGCTGAAAATAAATATCTGTTCCGGGTTTTAGTTTAACCGCTTTATCAGCATCTTCAAATGCACCCGTAAGATCGTTTAAATAAAATTTGACTTTACTTCTGTAATAGTACGCCCATTCGTAATTCGGATCTAGGTCGCATCCTTTATTTGCCACAGGTAAAGCTTCTTTATTCTTATTCATGTTTTGCAAACTTGCTGCTTTATACACATACGATTTTCCATGAGAAGGATCGATTGAAATAGATTTATCAAAATCAGTTATAGCATCTTTGTATTTCGCCAGATAAAACGAACAAAGTGCACGGCCATAATAAACGTCGTGTTTTTTTCTTCCTTTCTCAATACTTAAATTATAATCAATAATTGCGTCTTTATAATCTGTGAGCATGTATTTAGCAAGTGCTCTGTTGTAAAATGCCACCTCGTCATCCGGGTGATTACTAATGTAAGTGCTGTATTCAATAATCGCATCCTGATATTTTTTTTGCTCGTATAAATCATAAGCAACTTTAAAATGGTCGCGCACATCGGGCATTTGCGCAAAAAGTTTTCCCGTTAACACCAGTGTCAATAAAATTATTTTTCTCATAAAATTTTTCAGCTTGATAATACTTCTATCATGTTTAATAAATCCCTATCCAAAGTCTCAATATGTTTAACTGCTTTTTCGAATGGAGTAAAACATATTTTTTTATTTATTATGCCAACCATTTCGTTTTTATGTCCGTTTTTAAGAGCTAAAACGGCATTGTAGCCAATCAGACTCGCGTTAACGCGTTCCATACAAGTTGGATTGCCACCACGTTGAATGTGACCGAGAACTGTAACGCGGACATCAAATTCCGGACAAGTTTTTCTTATTAAGTCTCCGACTTTATAAGCCCCTCCGTATTCATCACCTTCAGCGACAATAATTATTTTGCTTGATTTACTTGAACGCCAGTTTTTTATTTTCTTTAATAAAATATCAATATCGTTTTTCATTTCCGGCACTAACAAAGCTTCGGCTCCAGATGCAATAGCACTCCGTAAAGCAATTAAGCCTGCATCGCGGCCCATTACTTCAATAACAAAAACACGGTCGTGACTCTCAGCGGTGTCGCGTATCTTATCAACGGCTTCAACAACTGTGTTAATAGCGGTATCGTAACCAATTGTAAAATCAGTTCCAACCAAATCATTATCAATGGTTCCTGCGCAACCGACTATAGGGATATTTATTTTTTTCGAAAGTTCAATGGCTCCCCGGAAACTACCATCTCCGCCAATAATTACAAAACCTTCAATCCCTAAATCTTTAATATTTTTTGCAGCGCTATTTATTCCTTCCTCTTTCATAAATCTGGCACTGCGGGCTGTTTTTAATATGGTGCCTCCACGTTGAATAATTCCTGAAACAGATGTCGTTGTTAAATTCACAGCATCATTATCGATAAGCCCTTCATAACCTTTGTAAAAACCAATAACTTCAATTTTATGATGAACCGCTGTACGGACAACCGCCCGCAAACAGGCGTTCATGCCGGGTGAATCGCCTCCTGAAGTGATTATTCCGATTTTTTTCATCTCTGTCAAATATACAAGAATCCCGATTACAATTTGGCGGGGAAAATCAACAAAAAACACGTATTTTTACATTATGCCGCGCATTATAGCAATAGATTACGGAAGCAAGCGTGTAGGATTAGCGGTGACCGATCCCTTGAAAATTCTTGCTAACGGTTTAACAACCGTGCATAGCAAAGATGTGATAAAGTTTTTGGAAGATTATTTAAAAAAAGAAGAAGTGGAATGTATAGTAATTGGTGAACCTAAGACCTTGCGTAATGAACCGTCGGACAGTGCCCGTTTTATTGAACCATTTGTTAAACATTTAAAAAATAAATTCCCGGGCATGAAAATTGAGCGGTATGATGAGAGATTCACCTCAGCAATGGCGCATCAGGCGATGTTATTAGGCGGATTAAAAAAGAAAGCAAGGCAGAATAAAGAAACGGTTGATATGGTAAGCGCTACAATTATTTTACAAGATTATTTAGAATACATTAAACATTAAAAGAATATGACAGATAAATCGGACGAAAAAATAAGAAAAGCATTTGCTGAAAAAGATTGGAATGACATTAAAGCAAGTGACAGCTGGCAGATTTTTAAAATCATGAGCGAATTTGTTGAAGGATTTGACAAAATGAGCCGGATTGGTCCTTGCGTTTCAATTTTCGGAAGTGCGCGTACCAAGCCGGATAACAAATATTATATTTTAGCAGAGGAAATCGCTTACAAATTAACGCAAGAAGGTTATGGTGTAATTACAGGAGGTGGTCCGGGTATAATGGAAGCCGCCAACAAAGGTGCTAAACGCGGTAAAGGAAAATCGGTGGGATTAAATATAGAATTACCCTTCGAACAAAAGCCGAATGATTTTATTGATCGGGACAAGAGTATTGATTTCCATTATTTCTTTGTGCGCAAAACAATTTTTTTAAAATATTCGCAAGGGTTTATTGGTATGCCCGGTGGTTTTGGAACGATGGACGAATTATTTGAATCCTTAACGCTTGTTCAAACGCACAAAATTGCTTCATTTCCCGTTGTATTGGTTGGGAAAGATTATTGGAGTGGTTTGATAAAATGGATAAAAGAAAGTATGCATGAAAAAGAGCACAATGTAAATCCGGATGACTTGGAATTATTAAAAGTTGTAGATACGGCCGATGAAGCGGTTAAACACATTGTTGACTTCTATAGCAAATACCTACTCAAGCCAAATTTCTAATCACTATAATTAACTGATTATCAATAATTTGATTAAGTACATAACCTATTGAAGCACAATTAGCTGCGAAAGATAAAATTGCTCGGATTGGGAAAATGTTATATATTTGCCTTCCTAAATTAAAAGAAAACGAAATGTTAATTGTACAAGTAAAAGAAGGCGATACTATTGAAAAGGCCTTAAAAAAGTTTAAGAAGAAGTTTGAAAAAACAGGTGTTGTAAAACAATTACGTGCGCGTAAGCAGTTTACAAAGCCGTCTGTTCGTCGCCGTGAAGAAATCATTAAAGCGGTTTACAAACAAAAGCTTCAAAACGGAGAAATCGAAAAATAGCCTAAGCTGTTTTTTATCATATCACGCCTTAGGCGGACAGGTTGCATTCCTGAATTGAATTATATAACTTCGATTCAGGAATTTTTATTTTAGGGTATGGCTGAACAACATCTAAATAATTTTATTGATTATATCAGCCACGAAAAAAAATCATCTAAGCACACCGTCCTTTCTTATCAAACCGATTTATTCCAATTCCAAAATTTTGTAGAAAAAGAATTATCCAATACCGATTTGCTTTCTATTAATTATCTGATTGTTCGCAGTTGGGTAGCCGAGCTTTTAGATACCGGTATTAGCGCAAGAAGCGTAAACAGGAAATTATCAAGTCTCAAATCATTTTATAAATACCTTCTTAAAAACAATCTCATAAAAATAAATCCACTACAAAAAATAGTCGGACCAAAAAGTCCGAAAAAATTACCTGTTTTTGTAGATGAATTAAATATGGAGGAATTATTTAAAGCCATAGAATTTGATGAGGGTTTTATTGGTTTACGAGATAAATTACTCCTGGATGTACTTTATCAAACAGGCATCCGAAGGGCAGAACTGATTGGACTTAAGGAGCAAAGTATTGATTTTTATAGCCTTAGTTTAAAGGTTCTTGGAAAGAGAAACAAAGAGAGGATTATTCCGGTTTCATTAGGCTTAAAACGCAACCTTGAGCAGTATTTTCAAGTAAAAAAGAGCATGGGTTTAGTAAATCCATGTGTATTTGTATCCCCAAAAGATAAAGACTTGAAAGAGGCAGAAGTTTATAAGATCGTGAAAAAGTATCTTTCCCTGATTACTACTCTCAGTAAAAAAAGTCCGCACGTTTTACGCCACACCTTTGCTACGCATTTATTAAACAACGGCGCTGATATTAATGCCGTGAAAGAATTATTGGGCCATGCCAATTTATCGGCTACCCAAATTTACACCCACAACACAATCGAAAAATTAAAAAAAACATACAAACAAGCTCACCCTCGTTCGGGTGAATAATTAATAACCAAAAAAGAGGAGGATAAAGTCATGAAAACAAACATCCAGTCAGTGCATTTTGATGCAGACAAAAAACTAATCACCCACATTGAAACAAAAGTTTCGAAACTAAAAACGTTTAATGAAGCTATTATCAGCAGTCATGTTATTTTACGCGTTGAGAAAGGAAATGACAATCATAACAAGATTGCCGAGATAAAATTAAATACACCCGGACAGGAAATGTTCGCGAAAAAACAATGCACAACTTTCGAAGAAGCCGTTGACACAGCTTGCGATGCATTAAAAACGCAATTAATGAAGCATAAAGAAAAACATCTCGTTAAATAGTTATAACTCATATTATAAAAAAAGCCCTGAAAGAAAATTTCAGGGCTTTTTAATTTTAACTACTTATTTTTACTCGATAACTACTTTGTAAACTGCTTTTCCGCTAGGACTACTTACCACTAAAGAATAAACACCTTTAGCAAAACTTCCCACATTAATTGCTTTAGAGTTCAGCTCTTTACTTATTTTATCCGTATAAACAATCTGACCTAAAACATTTGTCATAACAAGATCAACATCTTCATTCACGAATAAAGTTTCGATATTTACAACATTTGATGCCGGGTTCGGGTAAATTCTGAATTTATTTTTGAAACTGATTTCATTTATACCAATTGCTCCCAAACGATTATTTTGAATATTACTTCTTGTTTTAGTGGCTTTAACGGCTATACCATTTCCGCTTCCACCTCTTAAAGAAGGCGTGCACGAATAACCAAGGTCCGCTTCTACTCTCCAATCAGCTGTTGTGGAATAGAACGCATAAAACGGGTCATTTAAGGTACTTTGATTTCCTGTTGTTGTTCCAACTAAAGAATAAGTGGTGGATACAGTTGGGTTAATACAAACGATTAAACTATAAGTCTGAACCGGATTTACAGGTCCTTCAATCAGATAATTATTTGTCCAGAAAAATGTACTATTTGTGTGGGTAAAGAAAACGGTATTATGCCATAAACTTTTTGGTCCATACTGTCCGCAGGTATCACGCACCTGAATTTTATAACGGTAAGTAGAAATATTCGGATCTCCATTTGCGGGGCCAATACTTCTTGCAGTATCTTTCCACATGCTCAATGCGTTTTTTGAAACAGCGCCTATTCTTCTGTAGGTATTAGAAATTACTTCGCGGTGAATAATCATTGAATCAAGATTAGGGTAAGCCGTCTTATCCCAATATATCTCGTTATTTACATTAGCGCTATCAACAGTTACCATACAAATATCCGGTTTAGGAACTAAAGGAACTATAACTGTCCCAACTGCCTGTGCAGAACAACCGCTGGAAGTTCCTGAAACTACATAAACTGTAGTTACACTCGGCGTTACAGAAATAGTTGCGGTATTTGCTCCTGTACTCCATGTATAAGTTGTTGCACCACTTGCCATTAAAACAGCTGTACCACCACCGCAAGCAGTAATAGTTGATGTTGATGCAACATTTGGTACCTGAGAAATATTAATAGTACGGGTTGTAGGGGTACCGGCCCCAAAAGCATTATTTGAAATCATTGTTATGGTTTTCGTACCTGGAGCAGTATAAATAACAGTAGGATTTTGTGCTGTTGAACTTCCGGGATTTCCTCCAGGCATAATCCATCCCCAGGCATTAGCACCATTACCTGAATTATCAGTTAATTGTATCGATTGACCTGTACAACCAACAGGTGGTGAAAGAAAAGAACAAATTGGTAATTTTTGTGAGGCTAAGTACAAATTATCAACTTTCAAATCAGATCCAACATACGAATTTAATAAAGGATATTGCGACGACTCAATACTAAATCCTATAGTATCGGGTGTTAAGGTATGAGTGAGAGAAATTGAGACTTTTTTATAAGTTGCCGACAATGTAAGATTTGAACTTCCCTGATAAATTACTGTTCCGCCCTTCTTAACCCATACAAAAAATCTTCCATAATCATTCGGGTCAGCAGGTAAATATTTATAATACAATGTTATTGTGTCATTCATTGCTGTGTATGGATGTCCGCCATAAACTATTCCCATGGTTGAGGTTGGCTGAGCTGTTTGGAGAACACCACTTCTTACTCCTCCTCCCCCAAAAGAAGGAAGTGTGGTTTGAAGTTCAGCTGCATAAGCACCATTATAAAAATCACTTGTCCTTTTTGTTAAACCACCAACGGGTATTCCGTTAAGCTTCTCATCCTGTAAAGATGTCCAATTTTCAAAACTTGCATTTAATCCTGCCGGTTGGGATGATACTCCCGTAAAACTGATACTATCTAATTGTAGGGCATTTCCGGCTATCCCAAAACTTGCAAATGCATTACTTGATGCTGCAGCAATCACAATAGAATCAGGGGCTACGGCTAAAGCAGGAGACAAAGTATTCGAATATAAAGTATAGTTTGTTTTTGTTGAACTAATTTTAAAAAAATAAGTTCCTATGCTTACTCCCGCCTTTTTAAAACAAGCCATTACAAAAGCCGTATCAGGGGCTATAATATTACTTTTATAATAGAATCTTATTCCTGTAGGTTTTTGACTGTAGGCTAATCCGCCCTGAGCAGGATTTTTTCCCGGATCTCCATTAGCAACATAAGCAAAGGTGATGTTCGTTCCGCTGGAAGTTGTTGTTAATTTCACAGCAAAGTTACCATGAGAAGCATCTGTAGTTTTTACAACGTTATTGCCGGTTTGTATACTATTACCGGGACCATTATACTGATAATTTGAACTTCCAAAAAACTGCGGATTTTCATAATTACTAACTTGCCAACTTTCAAAACCCCCATTAGGAATTGATTGACTAAAAACTACTGAAGTTGAAATAATTGCTAAAACTGAGAATAAATGTTTTTTCATGTGAGGTGTTTTTTAACCTATTAAAAGTAGTAAAAATGCCTATATCCACCAAATAACATAGACGTATTAAATTAACAACCAATATTTATAGCATTTTATGCATTTTACTGAAATTTACGGTTAAATTTATACCGCTTTACAATGAAACTTAGTGTCAAAATAACCGCAATTCTGTTATTACTGAACGGCTTATTGGGCTTTTCACAAAAAGGCAATTATTTTATTCATAATTACCTGCCGGCTCAGTATAATTCTGCTGATCAGAACCGTTGCATTCTTCAGGATTTTTACGGACGCATTTTTGTTGCTAATAATAACGGTATACTTATTAATAATGGTGCCGAATGGGAAATGCGTGAATTACCCTTTTTGTGCCTATCCCTTGGCAAAGATGAGAATGAAGATATTTATATTGGTGGTGATGGTAATTTCGGGAAATTAATCAAGGCTAAAAACGGTAAGTATGAGTACGAGTCTTTGATTAAATTACTTCCAAAAACAGAAGATGAATTAGGGAAATTCTGGTCGGTGATCACCTTAAAAAATCACGTCTATTTTTGCAGCAATCAAAAAATCTACGATTACGATCACAAAACAATAAAGGTGATAAGTCCGGGAGAAGAAGGTTTTCACACCTTTTTTAATGTAGAGGGTTATCTCATAACAAGAGAGAAAGGACAGGGCTTAAAAATATTATCATTTAATAATGAATTTGTATTATTAAAAGGAGGTGAAGCGTTTGCCGATAATGCTAATCCTGTCCGCGGTATTATAAAGGGAGATAGCTGTCATTTTATTATTACACCAGCCGGGATTTACCAATTCAATTTTAATAAAACACTTCCCGAATTATCTTCCATCAAAAAAATCAATACGCCTGTTAACGAATGGCTCAACGAAAAAACAGTTTATTGCGCTTCAAACATCGGCGGAAATAATTTTGCTTTTGGATCAGTAAACGGCGGTGTAGTGATTACCGATAAAAAATTCAACGCCATAAAATATATCAATACATTAAATGATCTGCAGGACGATGGCGTGAATTATATTTATAACGATAATCAAGGTCACATTTGGTTAGCCCTGGCAAAAGGAATCAGTTTAATAGAGTTCAATAGTCCGATTACGAAATTCGGAAAAGCTGATGGCATTAAAGGCACCATAGAAGCCTGTACTTTTTTTAATAATACGCCGTTTTTAGCTACGGATAAGGGAGTTTTAATATTTAACTCAGCTACTTCAAAGTTTGAACCCACCAACATCACCGAAGCGGCCTGGTGTTTATGCATTGCAAATGGCCGATTGTTGGCAGGAACAAAAAGCGGTATGCATGTTTTGGAAAAAAATGCATTTAAATTAATTTACGAAACCGAATCTGCTGTTCACTGCATTTCAGTTGTGCCAAGAGGATTAGAAATAATTTATTTAGGAACTGAAACCGGTTACGCGAAAGGGTATTTAAATGCAAAAGGTTTTGAACCTGTTAAAGAATTATACGAACTTAATGCCGACATACGAACCATTGCAATAGCTGATGATAACAGTGTTTGTTTCGGAACCCGTGAAAGCGGTGTATATATAGAACCTACAGGTTCTGATTCGCCCATTCAATTGATTCAAAAAGATGGCTTACCAGACCTTAATGAAAATTTTCTTTTGAATTATAAAAGTGATGTGCTAATCGCTACTGAAAGCGGCTTTTATTATCTGAATACAAAAAATAAAACTTATTCAATTGCTCCTCACCCGAAATTTAAAGTTATACAAAACAGATACAGTATTTTTAAAGCAATTGCTATAAATAATACCATTTGGCTCACGGGGAAGAAAGACAGTAAGACCAACGAAGCCTTGATGTGTTTGGAAGAACAAAATGGTGAATTTCAAATAAAAGCAGGTCAGCTGTCCCGTATCAAAGAATCAGATACGAAGTCATTCTGCTATTCAGGCTCACTCGTTTACATAGGAACTAATAATGGTTTATATTGTTACGACCTCGACCTTCAGCCGCCGCGCTTTGGTTTAAATACTTTTGTTAATCATTTTTTCTTTGGTAAAGATTCGGCTGAAATAAATTACAACATTCATCCAAGCTCACAAATCGGAGAGCTTAAATTAATTTATTCTAATAATACTGTCTTGTTTAATTTTGGAGCTTCGGATTATATTGATAAGAACGAATTGCTATTTGCCTATTATTTACAAGGACAAGATACTTCCTTTGGCAAATTCTCCAATAACAAATCGAAAGATTATCCAAATCTGCATGAAGGGGATTATGTATTCCATGTTAAATCAAAGAATATTTTAGGTTTAGAAGGTCAGGAAATAAAAATTGCTTTTACTGTACTTCCGCCCTGGTACCGTACCATTTGGGCTTACGGTGCATATGCAATCATAATACTTGTGTTGATTTATTTTATTATCAAATTAAACTCAAAACGATTAATCGAACAGAATTTACGACTCGAAAAAATTATTAATGACCGGACCAAAGAAATAAATAAACAAAAATTAGAGATTGAACACAAGAATCAGGAAATTACTGATAGTATCAATTACGCGAAAGGAATTCAGGATTCCATTCTTCCCAGTATCAACGAAATTAAGAAGGTTTGGAATGATTTATTTGTTTTCTTTCAGCCCAAAGATATTGTCAGCGGTGATTTTTACTGGTTTAAGCAAATTAATAAAGATGAATTTTTAATTGCCTGCTGCGATTGTACCGGACATGGTGTGCCGGGAGGATTCATGAGTATGATTTGTTCTGATAAATTACACGATGCTGCACGCGAAACAACTATACCAAATGAAATTTTATTTAAAGCGAATAATAGCATAAAAGAAAGTTTACGTCAGCAAAACGAAGGCAAGAGCAAAGACGGAATGGAAATTTGTTTACTGAAAGTAAATATTAAAACACGGGAAGTTCTTTTTGCAGGTGCGAATCGTCAGTTATGGGTAGTAGATTGTAAAACCAAAATACTGAACGAATTAAAGCCTACCAAAGCCAGCATTGCGAGCTTTACTGAATTTAATTTTAGTTACGACCTCAACACATTGCAATTAAATAAGGGTGATATTTTATTCATCAGCACTGACGGATACCCTGACCAGTTTGGTGGAGCGCACGGTAAAAAATACATGAGTAAAAATTTCAAGCATTTTCTTTTAGAAAACATTCATCTGCCAATAAATCAGCAAGAACAGGAAATAAAATCAAACATCAACGCCTGGATGAAAGGCTACGAACAAGTTGATGATTTATTGGTTATTGGAATTAAGCTTTAATTACTTATACCCCAAAACAAAAACAGCACATCCTAAATCTTCGCCGTTAGTACCGGCCGGGATGTTGTAATCGATGTACACATGGCGCATACGGCTGACATCGAAAACAAATTCTTTCTCGAATTTATCTTTGTTAGTATATAAAAGTTTCCGGTTTTTACTTTCTTTGTCTTTATTATAAATGCTTACTTCCAAAGTCTTCTTTAAGGCTTCAAAATTAAAAGCGAGACGGTATTTCTCCCCGATAAACATCGGAATCTCGACTTCCTTTACCTGATCTTTTAATGTATGCTTTAAGCGGGTAATTTTACTGCTGTCATATTCGTAAACATCCAGCATATTTTTAGCTTTATCTTTTAAACCTTTCGGGTCGCACTCAATGGGGGCGTCCTGAAAAAAGGAAAAAGCAAATACCGAAATAAATAATACTATATATAGTTTTGAATTTCTCATACGTTTTTGTTTTTAACCTTTTACAATTGAATTACGGATCTCGATAATTTTTTCACACAACTTAGTTATTTCTTCTTTATTAAAAGTTGTTTTAGAATAATCCAGCTCATCCAGATCTTTATCTTTTAAAGCTGAAATTGAATTGAAATTTGTTTTAATTGCCGACAGACTTTCCATTAAAGAAGAAATATTAGTCTCACTATTTTTTTGCTTCTCCAACACGGCTAAAATATTATCCACTAAACTTACTTGCTCAATGATGGCCGGCACAATATTTTGTTCTCCGCTTTTATAAACTTGTGAAGCGGAAAAAAGTGTTTCAATCCATGCGCCGGTAAAAATAATGGTAGAAATATGTTGATTATTGCTCTTTTCCAAAACCAAATCAGTTTCTAATTGTAAATCGGAAATGATACTAAGAAGTGAATCATCCTTACCCTGATTCATATTATTTTCGAAACGCTTGGCTAAATTATTGGCTTCAAAGGCACTGTTTAATCCCAGCTCGCCGCCAATGTCCTTACTGCCTTTTAAATAATTTTTGCTTAAAGCATACTGCTTATTTAATAAACAATAAGCCATGTCGGCCGAATACACACCCAGGTTAAGCGCTTTTACATAAGTTGTTTTGTAATTTTTGGAATTATCCAACGAATTCAAACTTGTTTCGATAAATTTTAAACCCGAACGCTTAAAAATTCCCGCAATACGCATAGAGCTGGGCAATACAACATCATCGCCTTCGTCGGCAACTGCTGCGGTAGTGTTTGTAGAGGAGGTTTCTAGACTGTCGGAAATGGCTGCTTTATCGCTGTCGGCCGAATCGCCGCCACATGATGCTAAAACAAGCAATGCAGCGAACTGTAAAAGGTTTTTCTTCATATAAACAAATATGGCTAAAGTTTTTGGAAATAAAAAGCCCTGAAGTGATTAACTTCAGGGCTAAACCTAATTTTTTGCTATTATTTTACCTGATTTACCACAGCTTTAAAAGCTTCCGGGTGATTCATGGCTAAATCCGCTAATACTTTACGGTTTAACTTTAATCCCTTAGCATTTAATTTACCGATAAACTCAGAGTAACTCATACCGTGTTCGCGGACACCGGCATTAATACGCTGAATCCACAATCCACGCATCGTGCGTTTCTTGTTTTTACGGTCGCGGTAAGCATACTGTAAACCTTTTTCTAATGTATTTTTAGCAATGGTCCATACATTACCTCTTGCACCCCAGTAACCTTTTGTAAGGTTGAGGATTTTTTTTCTGCGAGCCCTGCTGGCTTCGTGATTGACACTTCTTGGCATTTCTTTTTTTTGGTTTTGGAATTCAGTGTTCGTTTTACCGAAGCTTGTGACTGAAATCCGGGTTAAACATGTTGTTTTTTACCGATCTCGATACTCTTAATTGGAACTATTTACCTAAGCAAAGTAACATTTTAACGTTACCTAAGTCTTCTTTACTTACAATCGCCATCTTACCTAAAGCCCTTTTACGGTCTTTTTCTTTTTTGGTAAGGATGTGGTTTTTGTAAGCACGTTTCCTTTTAATCTTACCGCTTCCAGTGAAAGCAAAACGCTTTTTAGCACTGGAATTTGTTTTCATTTTTGGCATTTTCTGTCTTTATCTGTTTTTATTTATTCTCTGTTCCGTCATCCTGACGCTAGTCAGGATCTAAAAATAAAGCGAGCTTGCTCTGCTTTATTTTTTCTTTGGTGCTAACACCATCAACATCTTCTTTCCTTCTAATACCGGCAATTGCTCTGCTTTACCGTATTCTTCCAACTCATTCGCAAATCTCAACAACAATAATTCACCTTGCTCTTTAAACACAATCTCACGTCCCCTGAACATTACGAATGCTTTTACTTTGCATCCATCCTGTAAAAATTTCATCGCATGATTCCTTTTAAAATTGTAATCATGTTCATCAGTGTGCGGACCAAAACGAATATCCTTTACAACAACTTTAGCAGCTTTGGCTTTTATTTCCTTAGCTTTTTTCTTTTGCTCGTATAAGAACTTACCATAATCAACAACCTTACAAACCGGCGGATCAACATTTGGAGCAATCTCCACTAAATCCAATCCAACTTCTCTTGCAATCTCAAGTGCTCTTCCAATCATCACAACACCCGACTCGATACCATCGCCCACTAAACGAACTTTAATTGCAGTAATTTTTTCATTAATGCGATGTTGTTCTTCTTTTACACCCGGTCTTTTAAATCCGGCCTTTAACCCTCTAGGTGGTCGTGGCCCGACTGGTTTGTTTGCACTGGTATTAGGACCTCCCGGCTTTACAAATGGTTTGTTAAAGTGCTGTCCTGGTTTCTTAAATCCGCTAATAATTACCTCCGCTTTATTGTTTAATTTATTGTTTTTATTTTTTTCCTAAGGAATCCCTTTGGGAAAAATCGTTTTCAATTGTATCGTTGATCAACTTAGCAAACTCTTCAATCGACATAACACCGATATCTCCTTTGCCATGTTCACGTACCGCAACTTTATCTTCGGCAGCCTCCTTTTCACCTACAACCAACATGTAAGGAACCTTCTTTAACTCATTGTCCCTTATCTTCTTGCCTATCTTCTCGTTACGGTCATCAACGAGGGCGCGAATATCGGAAATATTTAGTAATTCTGAAACTTTTTTAGCGTAATCATTATACTTTTCGCTTATTGGTAAAATAGCCACTTGGTCGGGGGTTAACCATAGAGGAAAATTACCACCGCAGTGCTCAATTAAAACAGCTATAAATCGCTCTAAACTTCCAAAAGGAGCCCGGTGAATCATTACCGGTCTATGTTTCTGATTATCAGACCCCATATATTCCAATTTGAAGCGCTCAGGCAGGTTATAATCCACCTGAATAGTACCCAATTGCCACTTACGGCCAAGGGCATCCTTTACCATAAAGTCGAGTTTCGGACCATAAAAAGCGGCCTCACCCAACTCAACAACGGTTGTCAGGTTTTTCTCCTTAGCGGACTCAATAATTGCCTGTTCGGCCAATTTCCAATTTTCATCGCTACCGATGTATTTGGTTTTATTTTCAGGATCACGCAGCGAAATTTGTGCTGTATATTCTTTAAAATCGAGGGCGTTAAAAACATAGAGCACCAAATCAATTACTTTACAAAATTCTTCTTTCACCTGATCGGGTCTGCAAAATAAATGCGCATCATCCTGTGTAAATCCGCGTACGCGGGTTAAACCATGTAGCTCGCCATGCTGTTCGTAACGGTAAACAGTTCCGAATTCAGCGTAACGCACCGGTAAATCTTTATACGATTTAGGTGACGATTTATAAATTTCGCAGTGGTGCGGACAATTCATTGGTTTCAAAAAAAATTGTTCTCCCTCTTGCGGGGTATTGATTGGCTGAAAAGAATCGGCGCCGTATTTTTCGTAGTGACCTGAACAAACATAAAGTTCCTTCAATGCAATATGCGGTGTTGCAACCGGGAGATAGCCTGATTTTAATTGGGCTTTTTGCATGAACTGAATTAAACGTTCGCGCAACATAGCACCTTTTGGCAACCACAATGGCAAACCCATTCCCACTTTTTCTGAGAAGGTGAATAATTCTAATTCCTTTCCGAGTTTGCGGTGGTCACGTTTTTTTGCTTCCTCCAGCATGTGCAAATATTCTTTCAGCTCTTTCTCTTTCGGGAAAGTAATTCCGTAAACACGGGTCAATTGTTTATTTTTTTCATCACCGCGCCAATAAGCACCGGCAACGCGTAATAATTTCACCGCTTTAATAAAACCAGTATTTGGTATATGCGGACCACGGCACAAATCAGTAAAATCGCCTTGCGTGTAAAACGTAATTGTTCCGTCGGCTAAACCATCAATTAATTCTAATTTATAAGGATCTTCTTTTTCTTTAAAATATTTTATCGCATCATCTTTCGAAACATCTTTACGGACGAATTCAGAATTTTTGCGTGCGAGTTCAATCATTTTTTGTTCTACTTGTTCTAAATGATCGGTAGAAAAAACTTTGTCACCAAAATCGATGTCGTAATAAAAACCATTTTCAACGGGCGGACCAATAGCAAATTTAGCACCGGGGAATAATCCCTCGATAGCTTCTGCCATTAAATGGGCTGAGGAATGCCACATGGTGGATTTACCTTCGAGGTCGTTCCACGTTAATAAACTTAATTTGCAATCAGAATTCAGCGGACGGTTTGCGTCGATAACAACGCCATCTACTTTTGCTGACAATACATTTCTTGCTAATCCTTCGCTGATGCTCAATGCTACTTGCATTGATGTGGTTCCTTTTGGATATTCGCGAACGGAACCATCGGGGAGTGTTACTTTTATCATACTATTTCTCGCCTACAAACGCGAGCGTTTTAATTTAGGGAACAAAGATAATATTTTTCAGGATATAGGACTTAGGATTTTGGGATTAGTGGCCACTTATTTGAAATGCTATACCACTTATTAGAAGTCATAAACCTTTTTGGTTAAAGCGGAGTATACTTGTATTAGGATAAACCAATTAAACCATCTCAACATGAAAAAGTTTATACTCCTATTACTGTTTTTTGCTGCAAAAAACATAATATCTCAAAATGGTTGGACTACTTATTCATCTACAATTCCTATCGGGACAACTGCGAATCAGGAATCTGTGATTTTTATTGATAACGCCGGAAATAAATGGGTTGGATTTAATGGCGGCGTTCTATCTGCTCTCGCAATTGCCAAATATGATAATTCAAGCAGTACCTGGACCTATTGGAACAAACCAGCAATGGGCATAACCAGCAGTACAGTTTCTAATAATGTAAAAGCTTTTGCCCAGGACAATTCGGGGAATATCTGGATTGGTACAACTAGCGGACTTATAAAATATGATGGAATTAATTTTACAGTCTTCACTACTGCCAGTGGATTGCCACATAATTTTATTAATTGCCTTGAATTCAATAACAATATGCTTTACATCGGAACTTACGGAGGAATGTCAAGATACGATGGTAGTACATTCACCAATTATAGTTTGGCAAATACTTTATTACCAATTAATAATGTTACTGATATTAAAGCTGAAACTCCAAATACGATTTGGATATGCGGTGGCAACAATTTAGTAAAATTTTACATTAACTCAACCTATACTTCCAGTTACTATACTTTATCTGCAACTACAAGTACAGCAATACCATTAAATAAAATATATATTGACGCAATGGGTATTAAATGGTTTGTGAATAGCGCCGGAATCGTAAAATACGACAATTTTAATTTCACTTATTTTAATACACTTTATCCTAATTATGTTGGAACGTTCGGTTTCGATGTTACTACTATCAGCAGGGGCCCGAACAACGGCATTTTAGTTTCAGCTTATGGAACAGGAAGATGTCTTATTGAATTTATGCCTGCCGGAAAATACAATGGCTTTTATCCGCCAAACGCTTTTACAATAGGAGCTAGTTTTAAAAGCGATGCAAGCGGCAAATTATTTACTATAGGCTCAGTTTCAACTTCAACCATTAGTGGTACAACAATGAAAATACACTCTATGGATCCTTCAGTGTATTCGCCTACTCTTGCCTTCGGTCTTGGTTCAGGAATTAATTCTGAAAATTATAAATACCTCGATATAAACCGCGTAAAAGCCGGCATCATGAACCGTGGTGATATGTGGTGGAATGCTTTGGTAGGCAATGCAGCTTACGAAGTTCCGAAAGGGGCAGTTAGTCCTTACGGAGTACATAGCGCCTTTGCAGCTTCACTTTGGTTAGGCGGACTTGATGCGAGCAATCAATTACACACAGCTGCTCAAACCTATCGGCAAAGCGGAAATGATTTTTGGCCGGGGCCTTTAGATACTACAAACGCATTTATCGATACCGCCGCGGCATATAATTATGACAAGATATGGAAGGTGGATTACAATGATATTAATACATTTATTACACAATATAATTTAGGAAATGTACCGGTGAGTTATTCGCCAACACCTGATATGGTAAACTGGCCTGCACATGGTACCGGAAATAAAACAAGAAATCTTGCGCCCTTTGTAGATGTAAATGGGGATGGATTGTACGATTGGAAGCAAGGCGATTACCCTAAAATAAAAGGTGACCAGACTTTGTACTTTATTTTTAACGACAATTTTGCTGCACATGGAGAAACAGGTGGTTTACCGTTTGGCGTTGAAGTTCATGCCATGGCCTATGCTTATAGTTGTAATAAAGTAGTAAATGGAAGGAACGAATTAGCATACACCACCTTTTACGATTACAAAATTTATAACAGAAGTAATAATAATTACCATGATGTGTATGCTGGTTTTTGGACAGATGTGGATTTAGGAAACTATGCCGATGATTATATAGGGTGCAGTCCTCAGGACAATTTGGGTTTTTGTTATAATTCTGATGCAGATGATGAATTTTTTGGGTCTAACGATACATATGGATTATTTCCTCCGGCTGCAGGAACTACTGTTTTAAAAGGACCTTTATCTCCCGTCGGAGATGGAATTGACAATGATAACGATAGTATTATTGATGAAATTAATGAAGAGTGTTTATTAAATAGCTTTGATTATTACAATAATGGCGGGCCCATTCCTTCGATTAATGATCCGAAAAACAAATACCATTATTATAATATCCTTCAAGGTAGATGGAAGGATAGCACAGCGATCACCTGCGGTGGCAACGGTTATGGCGGCACCATTCCCACCAAAAAAGTTTATCCCTGGACTAATTACTTAGGTAATCCCTGCGGCACATGGACAGAATTAACAGCCGGTAATTTAGCTGGGGACAGAAGATACATTGCTTCAAGTGGTCCATTTATATTAAATGCTAAAAGCATGACAGAAGTTGAATACGCTTATGTCTGGTCGGTGGATAGTTCAGCAACAAGCAATATAAATATAGCAAGTGCAAATAAATTAATAAGCGATACCCGCAAAATCCGGAGTTTTTATAAAGCAGGCGCTATAAATTGTTTATCATCAGTTACAATTGGAATTAAA
>JAHEYE010000213.1 GCA_023251695.1 Sphingobacteriaceae bacterium
TTAAAAAAGAAATTGCTGCGGCCGATAAAGACAATGCGAAACGCGCTAAAATGGAATATTACAGCCGTTGTCCAAGCGGATACAACTCAACTATCGCCGGCAAACGGGAAACCGTTAAACCGACAGCGATGTTTTCGGGACTATTATTTTATACAAGGGCTGCGCATCAAAACACGTTTGCGATTATAAGGTGTGCGTAGCTAAAAACATTGCCTTGGTAAAAAATAAAGACGCTGAAGAATATGTGACGGTTAAAGAATGGCTGGCGCAAAAAGAAAACACCACTAAAAGCACTTTGGTAAAAGGTTAGTCCATTCATTTACTCATTTTTCAGGGGTAATACCAGCATCCTGGCTGAGGGAATGGCTTAGTTCACTCATTCCTTCTGCACGGAAAATTTCAAAGTTTTATATTTATTCTCCGTAAAATAAAACTTATGAAAACTCTTTTACAATCCCTTACAGTTGCAGCACTTGCTGTTTTATTTTCTCAAAAAATTAATGCACAAGGCATTTGTTTTTTACCCCAAGCTAATTTTTCAGCTACCACAGCACCTGTTGGTGTTGCCTGCGGCGATTTAAACGGCGATGGTAAAAAAGACATGGTTGTTACCAATCAGGCCGGTAATAATATTTCCATATTTTTAGGAACAGGAACGGGAAGTTTTACGCCTTGTACTTTTGTTCCGGCCGGAATACAGCCTTATGGGATTACACTTGGTGAATTTAATGGAGACGGTAAACTTGATATTGTAGTAGCCAACATTAGTTTTGCAAGTGTTACTATTTTAATTGGAAATGGCTCCGGTGGCGTTAGCTCAACAAATAGTTTTACGGTACCGGGTAATTCACGTGCTATTGCAACAGGCGACTTTAACGGCGATGCGAAGTCAGATATTGCAGTTGTAGCTCCCGTTACAAATTCTGTAACTGTTTTATTGGGTACGGGCACAGGAAGTTTTGGCGCCTGTTCAAATTTTGCCGTAGGTACTAGTCCGCAAGATGTCGCTATTGGCGAATTTAACGGAGATGGTAAATTAGATTTAGCAGTAACAAATAACAGCAGCAACAATGTTTCAATATTATTAGGTACCGGTACAGGCAGCTTTGGAACCGCAACAAGTTTTACGGCCGGTAGCGGTCCTTCAGGTATTACAGTTGGTGATTTAAATAATGATGCTAAAATTGATATCGCCGTTTGTAATAATACAGGCGCCAATTTATCTGTTTTATTAGGTAATGGCAGCGGCAGTTTTGGCGCGCCAACTAATTTTGGTACAGGCTTTGGTCCGAAAGGAATTGCAATGAGCGATTTTAATAACGATGGTAAAAAAGATATTGTGGTTGGTAATTTCAGCATGGGAACTATTTCAGCTTTTTTAGGGAATGGATTGGGAAGCCTTGGTCCCGTTAATACTTTTACGGTTGGTACTTCGCCAAATAATTTAGCTGTTGCTGATTTTAACGGCGATGGAAAACAAGATGTTGTTACAGTTAATCAGTCCAACGCCAATACTTCAGTACTTATCAATAACGCTCCAAATATTATCGCCACAAGTACTTTTCCGATGATTTGTATTGGACAATCAGCAACGATTTTTGCTGGCGGAGGCACAACAACTTATACCTGGAGCACAGGAGCAAATACTTCAAGCATTTCTGTTAGTCCAACCGTAACTACCACCTATTCCGTTACCGGAAGCGATGCCGGTTTATGTCAGAATTCAGCCGTTTATACTCTAACTGTAAATGCTTGTCTGGGCATTGCAAATGTTACAACTGAACTATCAGAGATCAATGTTTACCCCAATCCATTTTCAAAACAAACAACTTTACATCTCAACCTAAACACAAACAGTAAAGTTGAAATTACTTTGCTTAATGTATTAGGACAAGAATTAAAAGTAATTGAAAACGGATATCTTATCAGCGGTAAAAATACTTATACAATTGGAATCGAAACAAAAGGCGTTTATTTTGTGAGAACAGTTATCAACGGAAAAGTTTCTACACAAAAAATAATTTGTTCTGAATAGATTTTCTCATCCCTCACTAAAAAGCCTTTCATTATGAGAGGCTTTTTTATTTGAAACTATTTTACAGCAATAACTGATATCTCTACATTCACGCCAAGAGGTAAGCCTTTCACGGCTACTGTTTCGCGTGCAGGAAAGTTTCCTGTGAAAAAAGAACCGTACATTTCGTTCATATCAGCGAAGTATTTCATATCACTTAAGAAGATGGTTGTTTTAACCACGTGCGTAAAATCCATTCCGCCCTCCGTTAATACTGCATTTACATTTTGCATTACTTTTTTTGTTTCGCTTTTTATATCGCTCAAAATAAGTTCTCCGGTTTTTGCGTCTTTTGCCACTTGCCCCGATACAAAAAGCATATTCCCCGAAGCAGGAACTAAATTACCATGACTATACGGGCCGATTGGTAAAGGTGCATTCTGCGATGTGATTGCTTTTTTCATAGCGCTAATTTTTTGATAGTTATTAATTCTGTTGTTTCCATTATTTCTTTTAAGGCTGAATACAGTCTGTCTAAATCATTTTGTGTATTGAATGCGTTAATCGAATAACGTAAATACGTTTTATCAGCATGTCGCATCACCGGAATTTCAATTTTATAGTTCACAAATAAATGTCGTTGCAATTTCTCAGGATCAGGGGTTGAAACGGGAATACTGAACATTTGCCCTAACCATTCTTCTGTAACCGGACATAATGGTTTTGAACCTAGCAGCTCGCAAAACCTCAGCGCATTTTTCCTAACCATCTCTTTGCATTCCTTTGAAACTGCTGTCCAATTATTTTGTTTCATGAATTCAATTGCTCTCGGAATAGTTAGGAAAGCAGAAAAATCTCTCGTTCCCTGCGCTTGATGATAATCCTGAAACCGTGAGTCCGAAGGAAACATCGCATCATATCCCCAACTCACCAATAAAGGGTCAAATAAATTTTGCAATTCTTTTTTCACATACAAGAACGAACTTCCTTTTGGTGTCATCATCCACTTGTGACAAGCGCCCGTATAAATGTCTGCTTTAATCTGCGTGAGGTCAACAGGAATATGTCCGACCGAATGTGCGCCATCCACAAAAGTAATTAAGCCTTTTTGTTTAGCGATTTCACAAATTTCTTTCACAGGAAATTTTAAAGCTGTTGTACTTGTGATTTCAGAAATGAAAACTAATTTTGCCTTTGGAGAAAGTCCTGCGAAAAATTCTTCAATGAATTTTTCTTTTGTAGTTATAGGTAGTGTAATGTCTTGTCTGACATACTTTGCCCCTGCTTTTTTACAATAATAATCCCAGGCTTTATCGGCTGCACCATATTCTAAATTTGTCGTTAAAATTTCATCGCCGGCGTTCAGTTTTAAACTTTTTGCAATAATATTTGTGCCGTAGGATGGATTGGTAACATAAACCAAATCGTTCGCATCTGCACAATTGATATATTTCGCTAAAGCTTCACGCGATTGCTTTAAATAAACCGGTCCATTCACCTGAATAAATTGCGCAGGTTCTGTCTCTAATTCCAGTTGCCATTTCTGGTAATCTTCAAAAATTGGTTTCGGACAAGCACCAAAGGAGCCAAAATTCAGAAATGCAATATCTGGTTGAATTAAAAATTGTTTTTTTAGTTCGGGATTCATATTTAAACTTTACTTAATGTTTTTAATGCATTGACCAATTCATCCAGCTCCTTTGTCGTGGTATAAACATTCGGAGTAATCCGGCAACCCTGAACACTGCCATTATCAATAGCGACGGTATAAATTTTGTGTTCCTTTAATAATTTCTCGGCCATCATTGCCGGCTTCATGCCTTTTATCCCAACATTAGCAATACCACACGAACGCTTAACGTCTTCAGGGGTATTAATAATAATATTTGGAAGACCGCGTACTTGTTTCACCCAATAGTTTTGTAAATAACGTAAACGGTCCTCTTTTCGTTGCGCACCAATTTTATTGTAGAACTCAATAGAGTTTACAATGGCCAAATCGGTATGCACAGGGATGGTGCCTGTATGGTTCAGCCGTGCAATATCATTATCAGGTTTTTTGGTTTCGGCGAATAAAGGCCAGACTTTCTGAATGTTTTCTTTTTTTACATATAATAATCCGGCTCCTAAAGGAACGCTTAGCCACTTATGCAGACTTGCTCCGAAATAATCACAATCCAAATCAGGAATTTTAAAATTCATGTGCGCGAATGAATGTGCGCCGTCTACCATAACCTGAACTCCTTTTTTATGCGCCATTTCACAAATCTTTTTAACGGGTAAAATTTGTCCGGTAATATTTATCATGTGGCAGATCATAATGAGTTTAGTCTTTGGGGTAATTCTGCTTTCGTATTGTTCAATTATTTCGCTATCACTTTTTGTGTCAAGCGGAAGCGGAACAATATGGTTCACTGTTTTATAACGGTGCGCTACCTGATCGAACATATCCATCATGGCACCGTAATCGGTAAAAGAATATATAGCTTCATCGCCCTCTTTCCAATCGAGACCGCCGATAATCATATCTAACGATTCTGTTGTGTTGCGTGTAATAATTAATTCTTCGGCCGTACAACCTGCAAGTTCAGCCAGTTTTTGGGTGACCATTTTTTTATTATCATATTGCACCGTCCGCATATAATAGGCGCCCTGCAAATTTACGTCACGCACATGCTTAATGTAGGCTTCGAGAATTTCTTCGGGCTGAATACAATAATAACCGTTTTCAAGATTAATGTAATCGGGTTTTAGTTTGTAGGCCTTTCTTATCTGCATCCAAAAATCTTCATCCGATGCTAATTCCAGGGATGGAGTTTTTTCAACAGATTGCATTAATTTTTCCAATGACGGAAAAGTCAATAAACTTCCTAATCCTAATAAAGAAGAGTTTTTTAAAAATTCGCGTTTGTCCATAGATGTAATTGAATAATAAATATAGCTTTTTATTTTAAACCATCTATCCTTACCGCTTTAATAAAACGGCTCTGATAATAAGGAGAGGCTGCATAATTGGTAATGATGATGCCATTAGCTTTTTTACCTGAAGATGAATGGATGAACATTAGTTCCTCGCCGGGATTTGAAATAACGATACCGACGTGCCCGGGTTTCCTGTTTTTTGGTTTGGTACCTGTAAATACAATGATATCTCCCCGGCGGGCCGAATCAATTTTTACCACGCGACCCTGTTTCTCGTAATCTAAACTGGCCCTCGGAACTTTAATATTGAAATGCCCAAACACGTGATACACAAACCCCGAGCAATCGAATCCTGTTTTAGGCGTACAACTTCCATAACAATATTTTTTGCCAATAAATTGTTTGCCAAATTCAATCAAACTGTCTGCAGATATTTTATTGGATTGCCCATGACATAAAAACGGAAAGAGAATTATGATAAGAAGCTTTCTCACTTTATAAATTTACATACAAAAAATTAAGTCATTTGTTAAAAGAAAAGGTAACTTTACATTCTTGAAAATCGACAAATATATAGCACTGAGTGGATACACTTCGAGGAGAAAGGCCTATGACCTCATCTCGGAACAAAGGGTTTTGGTGAATGGCAAAGCCGCAACGCACACTACAAAATTTAATGAGGGAGATAAGGTAGAGATTGACGGGGAAAAATTAGTAGTAAAAAAATTTATTCCCGTTTATATTGCCTACAATAAACCGAAAGGCATTATCTGCACCACCGAAAAAATTCCCGGAAATATTATCGATGCCGTTAAACATCCGGAAAAAATTTATCCTGTTGGAAGATTGGATAAAGATTCGGAAGGATTAATATTACTGACCAATCACGGCGAGATAATCGACAAAATTGCCAACGCTAAAGCGGGTCACGAAAAAGAATATATAGTAACCTTAAATTTACCTGTACGCAAAAAGTTTTTGGAAGAAATTTCTGCAGGTATTGATTTAAACGGCGAAAAAACAAAGCCCTGTAAAGTAAGTTTAGTGCCCGGAACCAAACGCATTTTTAAAATTATTCTCACCCAAGGACTCAACCGGCAGATCCGCCGCATGTGCAATGCCTTCGATTACCAGGTGATAAAATTACAGAGGGTGCGGGTGATAAATATTGGCTTGGATAAATTAAAACTCGACGAATGGAGGGATTTGAGCGACGAGGAACTGCGTAAATTGATGGCTTCCCTCAGTTAAAAAA
>JAHEYE010000015.1 GCA_023251695.1 Sphingobacteriaceae bacterium
AAAGTTACCAAGGCTTATAAAACAATTACAGCTGATTATGCTTACACCATTTTTAATAAAGAAAAAAAACAGACGGATAAACTAACCGGTAAAGTACAGGTTAAAGGTTCTAAATTCAAGCTGGTAATTCCGGGAAATATTATTGTTTGTGATGGTAAAACCATTTGGAATCATAATAAGGATGCGGCCGAAGTAACAATTAAAAATTTTGATCCGAATAACGAAGAGCAATTAAATCCGAGCAAAATTTTTACACTTTATGAAACCGGTTATAAATACAAATACGATAAAGAAGAAAAAATCGGAACAATTACCTGTCACGTCATCGATCTAATTCCTGCTCTTAAACCGGAGAAAAAGAAATTTCATACCATTAAATTATATATTGATAAAACAAAAAAACAAGTGGTTCAGCTAAAAATGCTAATGAAAGATCAGGGTGTACAGGTTTATGAAATAAAATCGTTTAAACCGAATGCAGAAATCGCTGATGCAACTTTTACTTTTGACACAAAACCTTTCAAATCTGATCAGATAATAGATGAAAGGGGCGACTAATCCGTTCACTCATTTGCCAAATTGAGCAGGGTTTAATGATTATTGAGCTAGGCAAGTGTCTTAATTATCTAATTTCTGCCCCTAAATCCTTTTTAGCCTTAACTTTACAAAACAGTTATTAGAATGATAATTAGAAAAATACTCTTTGCAGCACTTATTTCTTGTTCAATAATAAGTTATGGTCAAAGTCCGGCTTGTCCACAAATTAATGCACAAGTATCTACCGGACCTAGCACTACGATTTGCCAGGGTAATTGCGTTACCCTAACCTCAACTGTTGTTCCAATTAACCAAAATAATACTTATTCTATACAATCAATTCCTTATACACCCTACTCGTTTAATACTGGTACTTCTATTATTGCTAATCAGGATGATGTTTGGAGCGCCGTTACACCATTAGGTTTCAATTTCTGTTATTTCGGAAACTCGTTTAGTAATTGTATAATCGGTTCTAACGGGCAACTTTCTTTCGATCTTACTAATGCATCAGGCTACGATGGATGGAGCATCAGTGCTGCAATTCCCAGTTTAGCTGACATGCCAGGTAATACCATTTGTGCCGCTTTCAGGGATACAGATCCTACTTCAAGCGGAAGTATTTATTTCGCTTATTATGGTACAGCACCGTGCCGCGCATTGGTTGTTTCATGGGATAATGTTCCCTTATTCAGCAGCTCTTGTTCTCCTTCACTTTCTAACTCAACTTACCAGTTGGTGTTATACGAAAACACAAATTATATTGATGTATACATTCAAAACAGTACTTCGTGTGCAAGTTGGAACAGCGGTTATGGCATTATAGGCATTCAGAATGCAACCGGAACACTTGCTTATTCACCTCCAAACCGGAACTTCCCGAATGCATGGACTGCAACAAATGAAGCATGGCGTTTTGTACCAACCGGTGCCCCTCAATATACGGTAACATGGACTGACCCTAGCGGACCAATTGGAAATAGTTTAACGCAAAATGTTTGTCCGATGGCTACAACCAATTACACTGCTACTATGCAGGTAAATGGATGCAGTAGTGGTATCTTAACTTTTTCAAGTGTTGTTCAGGTGTCTGTTGTTCCCGGACCAACATTAAGTGTAAATTCTGCTACTATTTGTCAGGGTCAATCAGCTACCTTAAATGTTAGCGGTGCTACCAATTATACCTGGACACCGGGAGGTTCAAATGCTTCTTCGGTAACTTTTTCTCCTCTTGTTACAACAATTTATACAATAACCGGAACCCCATCAGGAACCACAACTTGTATTTCAACTGCTACAACTAATATTGATGTAAACGTTGCGGTTGCAGCTAACCCTACCAATAATAGTCCTATATGTGAAGGAACCCCTTTGAACTTTAACGTCAATGCGGCAGCAACCTATACATGGAATGGTCCCGGCGGATTTGTTTCTAATTTGCAAAATCCAACTATTCCAAGTCCAACCACTGCCGAAAGCGGAGTATATTCTATTACCTTAACAAGCGTGGCGGGTTGTACCACTACTGCAACAACTTTAGCAACAATTATTCCTTTACCGGTTCCTACAGCAACCAATAACGGACCATTATGTTCGGGACAAGATTTGGAAATTACAGGTTCCGGAAGCATAGTATATTCATGGACGGGACCAAATGGCTTTAATAGTAATTCAGCGACAACTATTATTACTAATGCAAGTCCTGCCGCAAGCGGCGTTTACAATTTGATTGCCGGTGTTGGCTCTTGTACGGTTGCAGTTAGTACGAATGTAATCGTAAATCCAAGTCCTGTTGCAAGTATGGCAAACAGTGGTGCTGTATGCGCTGGGTTACCTATATATCTTACCGGAAATGGAGGTATAACTTATTCATGGCAGGGCCCCGGAGGATTCTCTTCCGCTGCTCAAAATCCAACATTATCTCCTTCAAGTATCGGAAATAATGGCGTGTTTACTTTAACTGTTGCTGATGCAATTGGCTGTATAGATACAGAGACCATGACTGTTCTTGTTCATCCCGTTCCTTCTGCCGATTATAATTATGCTCCTTTAAGACCTGTAATTAATGGCGATAATGACGTTTACTTTACTGATGCTTCTTACGGTGCGAATGTTGTAAGCTGGAATTGGTATTTTATGAATACTGCTGAATTTACTTCTACAAGCCCAAGTCCGCATTTCTTATATGAAAATCCCGGTGATTATGTAGTGGCTTTAATTGTAAAAAGCGATAAAGGTTGTACAGATACACTCTTAAGAGCAATTAAGATTTATGAAGATTATGGCATTTATATACCGAATGTGTTTACACCGAATGGTGATGGAGTAAATGATGTATTCCAACCAAAAGGTTTCGGCATTGTAAAATACAACATGGCAATTTACGATCGTTGGGGAGAAAAAATTTACGAGACCAGTGACTTTGAAAAAGGTTGGGATGGAACCAAACAATCCAAACACGATGTAAAATATGGTGTATTGGTCGATGGCAGTTATACTTGGCAAATTAAAGTAACCAACACTTTTGGTGAGGCGAAAGAGTTTACCGGTCATGTTATTTTAATGAAATAATATCCTTTAATTTCTTGCTTTTTTAACATTTGGCATCCCGGCTGAGTGAGCCTGCATTATTGTTTATTAAAACCTGCATATATACTACTGGGGATATGCAATTTACCTGAGTCTTTTTTGTACTTTTAGTTCTTGAAATTAATATCACAAAATGACTTTTTCAATTAGAAAGTATTTAACCCTTGCAATTGCATTTTGTGCTTTTGTATCATTTGCACAAGTTGCAACCTGTCCGAATGGCCTAATCTATTTCCATAACAGTCCAATTTCGGTTTTTAATCCTGCTTTGCCGGTAAGTGCAACTAATCCTTCCAATACTGCAATTCCCGGAGGCGGAACAGGTTTATGCCTAAGTCCGAATTTAAATGCCCCTACTCCAAGCCCTACATTTTATACAGTTATTGGCGCAAATATTAATTGGTGGAATGGAACTGCATGGGTAAACACTGGTCACACAATGCCCAATGTGAACTTAGGCGCAGGTGGAGGAAATATTTATAGTTTGAATGGAGGCACGGGTTCGGTTTATGTTTATAACGGAACTGCAAATTCAACTTTGTTAACCACTGTCGCTTCATTCGCCGGCGGTGGCCCTTATGACATTGCTTGTGATTGTAATGGTAACTGGACCATCATCCGTTGCCAAACTCCCGGACAATACATGAACACTTATAGTCCGACCGGTGCGCTTCTTTGTACTTATTCTTTAACAGGAATGCCAAGTACATCAGCAGGTGGCGGATTCGCAATTGTAAATAACGTTGTCTACGTCCGTAACACATCAGGATTTTTCGCAGCTAACATAACAGCTTCCTCAACACTTAACTTCACATTAGTATCTACTACCATTACACATCCCGGCGATTTTGCTTCTTGTCCGGATTGTCCTTCACTTCCTGCAACAGCAGCTACAACCGGAACTTTAGGTTGCAGTGTTAGTAGCGTAAACGTAGTTGCAACTACAACTGCTTCTCCTGTTACTTATTCATGGTCAGGCCCGGGTTTAACAGGACCTGTAAATGCTTCTGTAGCGGTTGCAAATGCGCCTGGTGTTTATACCTGTACTTTATCAATGGGCGGTTGCCCTCCGTTAAGCACCGTTGTTACAACAACAGTTACATCTAACGGTACGGTCATTAACCCTACCATCACAGTTTCGAATACTTTAACCTGTACAAATCCAACAGCACAATTAACGGTAACGCCGGGACCTCCGGGCTATTCGTATTTGTGGACGGGGCCAAATATTATTGGTGTCAATAATACCCAAGTTATTACAGTTGGTCAGCCGGGTAATTATGTGGTTGCTGTAAATAATCTTACTAATACATGTCAGGGATCTCAAACATTAACGGTTGTTTCGAATACAGCAGCCCCACCCGTCGCTATTGTACCAACCGCAACTTCTATTTGCGCAGGAACAAGTGCTAATTTAAACGCAATCGGCGCGTCAACTTATTTATGGAACACCAGTGCAACCACAGCAGCTGTAAATGTTGCGCCTGCTTTAACAACAGTTTATTCGGTTGTTGGAACGGATGCAGTGAACGGCTGTACAGCTACCGCTTCATCCACAGTAACTGTTATCGCTCTTCCGGTTCCAAATGCTAACAGCAATAGTGCGGTTTGTGTTGGAAATACTTTAAATCTGACCGGCAACGGCGGAACACTTTATTTATGGCAAGGACCTAATTCATTTAACAGCGCTCTACAAAATCCTACTATTCCCGGAGTAACAGCTGCTGCTGCGGGTGTTTATACTTTAACTGCAATGGTTGGAACTTGTACAGGAAGCATAACAACAAATGTTGTCATTAATCCTTTACCAACTCCGGTTGCAAATAATAACGGACCAGTTTGTGCCGGCCAAGCAATTTCATTTACGGGCACGGGTGGTGTAATTTATAGCTGGACAGGACCAGGCTTTACTTCCCCTTTACAAAATCCGGGTATTGCAAGTACAGCTGCATCTAATACCGGGGTATATGTGCTCACCGTTACAGATGCTAACGGTTGTATCAATTCAACCTCAACATCAGCTTTAATAAATCCTTTACCGATAATCTCCATGTCGAGCTCGACGGTTTGTATCAATCAGAATTTAAATTTGGGTGCTACAGGTGGTGTAACTTATAGCTGGAGTGGTCCTGCGGGATTTAGTTCGAATGTTTCAAATCCTGTGATTCCAATGGCGCAACCAAACATGGCAGGTGTTTATACAGTTATTGTAACTGATGCAAACAATTGTTCAAGTACTTCAAATACAATAGCGGTAGTAAATCCATTACCAAGCCCAACCGCATCCAATAATTCTCCGGTTTGTGTCGGAAGTTCATTTGGCCTGCAAGGAAATGGTGGTGTAAATTATTTGTGGAGCGGCCCGAACGGATTCTTTGCTTCAGTTCAAAATCCTACTCTTAGTGCAACGAGTCCAAATCAATCCGGTGCATATATTTTAACTGTTTCAGATAATATCGGATGTACAAATACTATTGTAACAAATGTTGTTGTTAATGCTAATCCGGTAGCAAGTATAATTTCAAGCGATAATACAAATTGCGCGCCGCATTGTGTAACATTTACCGTATCGAGCAATTCAACCATACAAACTGCTTCCTGGAACTATAATGGCGCAAACGTGACTAACGGAACAAATACGCAATATTGTTTTAATACAAGTGGTACTTATACAGTAAATGCAGATGTGGTTGACGTTAATAATTGTGTAGGAAGCACAACATCGACTGTTGAAATTTATCCTGTTCCTGTTGCTGATTTCAATCACTCGCCAATTAAACCAATTCTCAATATTGATCAGGAAGTTCAATTTACCGACGCCTCCTATAACGCAAATATTATTGCATGGAACTGGTACTTTATGAACACTGCACAATACACTTCAGTAATCCAGAACCCAACATTTATGTACACCGAACCTGGAACATACGCGGTTGCTTTAGTTGTAAAAAGCAATTATGGTTGTATGGATACAATTGTGAGGCCATTAGTTGTTGGTGAGGATTATGGTATTTATGTTCCGAATGCGTTTACACCTAACG
>JAHEYE010000214.1 GCA_023251695.1 Sphingobacteriaceae bacterium
CGCAATTTACCTCACCCACCACAACTGACCTCAATTTACCTCACCCACCACGAACGAAACGCAATTTACCTCACCCACCACAACTGACCGCAATTTACCTCACCCACCACGCAAAGCGTGGTCCCCCCTCTCCCAAAAGGAGAGGGAATTTCCTTCTCCTTGCAGGAGAAGGTGGCCGCCGCCGGCAGACGGATGAGGTAAAATGAATGTTGTTATAATTTGTAAGCATTCCTCTCTATCTTCGTCTAATAAGTATGCGGAGCGTTTACGCCTTTTTGTTTTTAATCAGCCTTTCTTTTGGTTTAAAATCCCAAACCGATTCCATTCAAAAACCATTGGATAAAACTAACAGTTACTTTTCCTTTAATTACGATAATGATTTTTTTAGTGCTACCGACCGTTACTATACGCAGGGAGTTTATTTAGAGTACATCGCCCCTTTTCTGCGGAATTCAATTCCCGCACGCATTTTACCCAAATTAAAACATAGTAACCAAAATTATTATGGCATCATTGCCGAGCAGGATTGTTTTACCCCCGGCAGCATCCGTTATGATACATTGAATTATCTCGACAGACCCTATGCAGCAACCATGTATGTGTCACAGGTTTTATATTCTATTAATGAACAAAAAAAAATGCGCCTCAATTCCCGTACCGATATCGGCATGATAGGACCTTGCGCCATTTGTGAAGACGAACAAAAAGCCATTCACCGGAGCCTGGTTAACATTCAACCCTTGGGATGGGAGAACCAACTTAGTACCGATCTTTTTCTGAATTATGGTATCGGCCTCGAGAAAGGCATCGTTAATACAAAATATTTTGAAACTATACTTAATAGCTACGCAAGGTTTGGTACAGCATACAATGACATCAGTGCCGGAATAATGGTGCGCGGTGGTCTTATGGCGGGTTACTTTAAACAATTAGGCATTATCAAAAATGCAGTCAGGAATAAATTCCAATTATATGCGTTTGCAAAAGGCAAAGTAAGAGCGGTTGCTTATAATGCCCCCATTCAGGGTGGTATGATGAGTCCGGATATCCATGCGCTGCCTTATTCTTCTGTTAAACCACTCGTTTTACAGGGGACTTACGGAATCGTTTTTGCTTATAAGCAGTTTAGTGCTGAGTACACTAAAGTTTACCAAAGTACTGAGTTTTTAAATGGCCGGGACCATGGCTGGGGTCATTGTAATATCACGTTTTGTTTTTAACCCCTCTGCCATTCCGCTAAAGCGAAATTTGGCTGTCTCACCTTTATCCATCGGTAAGCTCAGGAGGGGAGAAGTCTTTACGCATTTCAATTCTCCCCCTTTTTTTAAGGGGGAGTGGCAGCAAAGCTGACGAGGGGGTCCACCTATTTGCATTTAGGCTTTATCTTCCGTAACTTTAATAAAAGACTAACGTACAATCATTTAATTAACCCATAAACTAAACGCTATGAAGACAAAAACTACATATTCGTTAATCATTACGCTTTGCGCCGTGATTGGATTTTTCTTGTTTAATGCCTTTAAACCGGATTCCGGAAATAACGTAAACAAATACCTCACTTTAAAAGTAGTTGAACAACCCGGACTGATGGCCAACTCATTTATGGTGACGGTTGATGAAGAAGGTAAAACCGAAGAAGTATTGTTTGACAAATTAAAAATCGACAACATTACACCCAACACCATTAAAGTAACCGAAAAGGTAAACTCAATTGCAAAACAAGGCTACGAAATTGTTGCTGTTACGAGTAACGCTACAGGCGGTTTGCTGATTGATACCTATACTTTTGTGAAAAAATAATTTTACATAATTACAGTCATTTACAAATGTATCAACGGCGCTTAGCCACGAGTTATAACCAACGGCGACGGACTCTAGCTCCGTAGATAAAGCGTTTCGATCTGCATTTAGACGCGCGCCAAGAATTTTCACTTCTTACAGGTTGTTAAACCGGGTAAAACTGATATCCATCATACAACTGGATGACTACAGTCATTAACAGCCCCTTTTTTTGATTATATCATTGCAGTGTCAATATTTATTAACTTATAAAAATGAAAAAAATGAAAAAATTAATCTTAGTATTCGCTGTGATTGGATTCATTGCAATGACCGCAACAACAAAAACATCATCAGATAACAAAATAGTGCCGGAATTAAAGTCTGACAAAGACAAAGCCTGTATTGATGCGTGTAATGCATGTATTGCTTCCTGCAAAAAAGTAGAAGGAATGTGCGCAAACAACAAAAGCGGTAAAATGGCTGAATGTGAAAAACTTTGCAAAGAGTGTGTTACCGCCTGCGAAAAATGTGTTAAAGCCATGACAGATAAAAGTAAAGACTGCAAAAGTATTTGTGCGGACTGCGTAAAAAAATGCGAAAAATGTGCAACAGAGTGTGATAAGTTTGACATGTCTGACTGCAAAAAATGCGCAATCGATTGTCGTGCTGCAGCAAAGCATTGCAAAGAAATGTAATATTAATAATTCGATATATTAAAAAGGGAGCCACCTACTCTTGCTCCCTTTTTTGTTTTTTTTTTAGAACTCCCTTTTGTTAAAACTATTCAGATGATGAGTTCAAAATCATTAAATAAAGTTTTCATGTTTGTGCTGTCATTAGCATCATTAAATGGCTATAGCCGCAAATATTGTATTGGTAAAGATTCTTTAAAAAGAATTAAGCATCAACAGAAAATAATTGTTATTAAAAACACAACCGTTCCTGAAGTCTTTGCTTATATGGACAGAATTGGTAATACCGGTGAGCATATGACCAAAAAGTCAATGGCCATGATGGGAAGTAAATTAAAATTAACACAGCTATCTGAACATGCAACTGGTTTAAATTCAAAGTACCAATGGAAAGGAAAAACAATGGGTTTTAAAATGGATTTTACTGTTGTAACAACCAAATGGGATAAAGACCAAGAAAAAATTTGGGAAACCATTGGCCCAGCTAAAATGATAATCCTTAAATGGTATCGTATGAAATTAATAGTTACTCCCGATGGGGAAAATACACGAGCAAATCTGAGTATCGACTATACAATACCAAGAACTTTCTTTTTCCGTTCCGTTGGATTTTTTCTAGCCAAACCCTATGCTAAATGGTGTTTGAAAAAAATGTTAAATGAGACTAGGATACGTTTTGAAAATCGCGCTTCTGAAAAATCACAGACTTTACTTAGCTTGCGCATTAACTAATAATCGGACGTATTTCATAGACACATGATGAAACTTATGGATGATCGCCACTAGACCATAACAGCTATCTAGCTCCTTTTTTTGAGTGTTAACACACAAATGCGTGACCTGACATAGTAAAAAACGACGCAAGGCCGCAAAACTTTACTTATTCCTAAAAACAAATTTATTATCAAACATATCTAACACAATTTCTTTTTCTTTATCTATTGTGCCTGATAAAATTTGTTTCGATAGTTCGTTTAATACTTGTTTTTGCATGACGCGTTTTACAGGGCGCGCACCAAATTGCGGGTCGTAACCCAATTGTGAGAGCCAGTCAATTGCTTCATGCGTAGCACTCATTTTAATTTGTTGCTCCGCTAACATCTTCGCTACATTATTAAATTGAATTTCTACAATTTTATGAATGTTCTCACGGTTTAACGGTTCAAACATAATTACTTCATCAATACGGTTCAAAAATTCAGGACGAATGGATTTTCTCAACAATTCAAACACTTCTGTTTTTGTTTTTGCAAGAACAGAGTCTTTATTCTTTTCCGTCATCTTATCAAAATTCTCCTGTATCAAATGCGAACCAATATTTGATGTCATTATAATAATCGTGTTTTTAAAATTTACCGTTCTCCCCTTGTTATCGGTTAAACGACCATCATCCAACACCTGCAACAAAACATTAAATACATCCGGATGCGCTTTCTCAATTTCATCTAACAACACCACTGAATAAGGTCTGCGACGTACTGCTTCCGTTAACTGTCCGCCTTCATCGTAACCCACATATCCGGGAGGCGCACCAACTAAACGGCTTACGGCATGGCGTTCCTGATATTCACTCATATCAATGCGTGTCATTGCATTTTCGTTATTGAATAAAAATTCAGCTAACGCTTTTGCTAATTCTGTTTTACCAACACCGGTGGTTCCCAAAAAGATAAAAGAACCAATCGGACGTTTTGCATCCTGCAACCCTGCCCTGCTTCTGCGTACAGCATCTGCAATACTTTCAATTGCTTCGTGCTGACCAACTACACGTTTGTGTAATTCATCTTCGAGGTGCAATAGTTTTTCTTTTTCACTTTGCAGCATTCTTGAAACAGGAATCCCGGTCCACGCCGAAATAACACCTGCAATATCTTCACTGTCCACTTCCTCTTTAACTAATTGTGAACCGCTGGCTTTTGCTTCTGATAATTTACTTTCCATTTCAGAAAGTTTTGCCTCTGCATCTTTTATTTTACCGTAACGGATTTCTGCGACTTTACCGTAATCTCCGGCTTTCTCAAAATTATTCGCTTGTAATTTTAAATCTTCAATCTGCAATTTTATTTTCTGAACGCCTTCAATGGCTTCTTTCTCTCCTTGCCATTTCGCACGCAATGAATTACGTTTATCCTGTAAGTCCGCAATTTCTTTATTGAGTTCAATTACTTTTTTATCTTCACTCTCACGTTTCATCGCTTCGCGTTCAATTTCGAGCTGCATGATTTCACGTTCCACTTTATCCAACTCAATTGGCATTGAATTAATCTGCATTCTTAATTTAGAAGCAGCTTCGTCCATTAAGTCAATGGCTTTGTCTGGCAGGAAACGATCGCTGATATAACGTTGTGATAATTCAACTGCGGCAATGATTGCCTCGTCTTTAATACGCACTTTGTGATGCGTTTCATATTTTTCTTTTATACCACGCATAATAGAAATCGCGTCTTCAGCACTTGGCTCATCCACCATTACTTTTTGAAAACGTCGCTCTAAGGCCTTATCTTTTTCAAAATATTTTTGATATTCATTTAGTGTCGTTGCTCCAATCGCCCTTAATTCTCCTCTTGCAAGAGCCGGTTTCAAAATATTTGCCGCATCCATTGCGCCTTCTCCGCCACCACCAGCACCAACTAAAGTATGTATCTCATCAATAAATAAAACAATATCACCACTACTGCCTGTAACCTCTTTAATAACGGATTTCAAACGCTCTTCAAATTCACCTTTATATTTAGCACCCGCAATCAATGCGCCCATGTCCAAAGAAAATATTTGTTTTGTTTTTAAATTCTCCGGTACATCTCCACTGATAATCCGATGCGCCAAGCCTTCCGCGATTGCTGTCTTACCAACACCGGGTTCTCCAACTAAAATCGGATTGTTTTTTGTACGACGTGATAAAATTTGTAACACACGGCGGATTTCCTCATCACGACCAATTACAGGATCTAATTTTCCGCCTTGCGCCTGCGCATTTAAATTAATGGCGTATTTATTCAATGCATTATAAGTCTCTTCCTGCGACTGAGAAGTCACACTTGCTCCTTTACGTAATTCTTTTATAGCAGCTTTCAAATCTTTTTCTGTAAAGCCCATGTCTTTCATCATCGCAGCAACACCATCGCCACTCGCTAAAATTCCTAATATCAAATGCTCAATGGAAACAAACTCATCCTTGAATTCTTTTAAATACGAAGTCGCTTTGGCTACGGTTTGATTAGCTGTAGCAGAAAGAAAAGGTTGTCCGCCTTCCACTTTGGGATATGATTTCAAAATGCTGTCTAATGTTTTTTCAAACACATCGGCTTTAATGCCCAGCTTTTTTAAAATAAACGGCGCCACATTTTCGTCCACTTCTAAAATAGATTTTAAAATATGTCCGTTTTCGATGGCCTGATTCCCATTCATGGTTGCTAATGTTACAGCTTGCTGAATGGCTTCCTGCGATTTTATTGTGAAATTATTTAGGTTCATAATTGTAATTTATATAATGGATATATCAAACTTTAATCCATAGTTAAAAGTCTGCTAAAAGGGCATTAAAAACCCTGAGCTTTGACACTAAATCAACTGAGAAAAGTCATTTTGACTGGGGGAATATTAAAAAGCGGACGGAATGGCTTTTCTATAGAGGGATTCGTTTTGACCCCTCTGCTTATCCGCCTGAGGCGGATTGAAGCTGTCTCCCTTTA
>JAHEYE010000215.1 GCA_023251695.1 Sphingobacteriaceae bacterium
CACTTTACTCTTTAGTCTTTACTCCAAGTGTTATCACTTGTGCAAATCCGTGTGTGGCATTATCACCATCCAGTACATCAACAGTACCTGTAACATTTACTATTTCATCACCACCACCAACTCAAACAGCTACAGTATCGGGAGCGCTTATGTGTACGCCTGGCCCGTATACTATGACTTATATGAATCAATTTAACGGCTGTATAGGTACTGCTTCAACTGTTGTTCCACAAAATGTTATTCCGCCTGCAGTAGTCCCTCAGGCTCCTGTTTATATTCCATGCGGATCGAGTACAGTAGCAATAAGTGCAGGCACTGCATCGACATCTCCAACCTATTCTTATTCATGGGATGGACCACCAGCAGCAGGGATGAGTTGTCCGGGTGGCACTGCCTGTGCAACATCAGCAGTAAATATGCCCGGGATTTATAATGTTTATGTTGTAAATACAGCGAATGGTTGTTCTGCAACAAATTCAGTTCAGGTTATTGCGGGGAGTGTTTTGATAAGTGTTTTTGGTAACAATACTATTTGTTCCGGCGAAACAACAACCTTAACTGCTAGCGGGGCCACAACATATACATGGAACACCGGTGCAAATACCTCAAGTATTGCAGCAACACCAACAATTAATACAACATATACAGTAAACGGAACCACAACATCAGGAAGTACCACATGTGTTGGTCAAACAACAATTGATGTAACTGTGAATCCATGTATTGGTATTCTCGAGTATGAAAAGGAGTTAGGTCTGACCATTGCACCTAATCCTAATACGGGAAAGTTTTTGGTTATTATTAATCTTAAGCAGGATGCTGAAATATTAATTTTTAATTCTATCGGACAAGAAGTTTTCCGTCAGAATGTCAGAAATGGTAAAAACGAAATTAACATGGGTACTTTAGCCAAAGGAATTTATCACTTTAACATTACTCAGAATAAACAACCCTTAAGTCGGGGAAAAATTTTAATCGAGTAAAAAATAGTTTTAACTTTTATAAGCCCTGCCCGAAACGGCTGGGCTTTTTTATTAATAATTTTTTTAATAATGCTACAATTCGTAGCAATCATTCCTTTTAAAGCATCGTAGCTTTGATAAAAAGATTGAGGATGGAAAAACATATTGAGGAGCAAAAAATAGTGAGAAATATTGTTGTGATAAGAAACAGACAGGTTATGTTGGATTATTACCTGGCGGAATTGTACAAAGTCGACAATAAACAATTAAAAAGACAGGTGAGAAGGAATATTGAAAGATTTCCGGAAGATTTTATGTTTGAATTGACATTAGAGGAAATTAGCAACTTGAGGAGCCATTTTGGCACCTCAAGTTGGGGAGGCACCCGTTATTTGCCTATGGCATTTACAGAACAAGGGGTGGCCATGTTATCAACCGTCCTGAAAAGTAAAACAGCCATAGAGGTGAGTATTCAGATCATACGGATTTTTGCAAAAATGCGTGAAATAGTTATTAAGCATAAGGGTATTCTATTGAAACTGGAAAGCATCGAGAAAAAACTAATGATTCACGATAATAAAATAAACAAAAGCGAATACGAAATAAAATTAATTTTTAAAGCCCTAAAACAGTTGATTGATAAACCTGAAACACCAAGAAAGAAAATTGGTTTCAAATCAGAGGAGTAAAAATGAGTGAAACAAAAGATCCATATTTCAAAGGACGCGGTTCTCAAATTAATACGCATAATAAATTCGACAGATACCAATATGTACAGGAGTTTATGGAAGTGTTGGATGAAGAACTTGTGTTGGAGCAAAAAACGGAGATTATCTATACGCATCCCAAAACAATTGTAAATAAAGTCGAGAGCCCTGATATTCCCGGTATGTATTCCATGAATCCGTATCAGGGTTGCGAGCATGGTTGCATTTATTGTTATGCCCGGAATACACACGAATATTGGGGCTATAGTGCAGGATTGGATTTTGAAAGAAAAATAATTGTTAAACAAAATGCAGCCGAAATTCTTGAAAAACAATTCAGCAATAAAAACTGGAAAGCATCACCGATCATGTTATCGGGGAATACTGATTGTTATCAGCCATTGGAAAGAAAGTTAGAAATAACCAGGAGGATTTTACAAGTGTGTTTAAAATTTAAACATCCTGTAGCTATCATTACAAAAAACGCACTTGTTCTCCGCGATCTGGATATATTAACTGAAATGGCAAAAGAAAATCTGGTTCATGTGATGGTTTCAATTACCGGAACTGATGAAAGTATAAGAATGAAACTTGAACCAAGGACAGCAACCTATAAAAACCGGTTTAAGGTTCTAGAAATTCTTTCAAAAAATAAAATCACCTGCGGCGTTATGATTGCACCGGTTATCCCGGGGCTTACAAATCATGAAATTCCAACCGTGATGGAATTAGCTGCAAAAGCCGGTGCAACAAGTGCCGGATTTACTATAGTAAGATTAAACGGAGCAATTGGTCCAATTTTTAAAGATTGGTTAATAAAAAATTATCCTGACCGGGCAGACAAAGTATGGAATCAGATTTCAGATGCCCATGGCGGCAACGTGAACGACAGCAGGTATGGAGTACGAATGAGAGGGGAGGGACAAATGGTAAATAGTATTAAGCAATTATTTAATCTCTCGCGTTTGCGTTTTATGGGAAACAAAGATGATTTTGAATTTAATGTAGAAGCCTTCAATTACAAGGCCGGAGATTCACAACTAAGCTTGTTCTAATCCCACTGTTTATTCAGATTTACAATTTTACCATCCAATAGTTCGATGGTGCGGTCGGATGCTTTCGCGAAATCGTTATCGTGTGTAACAGCAATAATGGTCTGGTTATGTCCGCGCGTAAGTTCTTTAAAAATATCAAATACAATACTCGTATTTTTACTATCAAGATTACCGGTGGGCTCATCGCCCATAATTATCTTAGGATCATTTATCAAAGCCCGCGCAATCGCCACGCGCTGTTGTTGTCCGCCCGATAATTTTGAAGCGGGTTTTAATGCAAGATCTTTCAGTCCTAAAATATCCAGCTTTTCGTAAGCACGGTGTTCAATTTCTTCACGCATATATTTACCGAGTTTCATCGCAGGAATCATTACGTTTTTTAAACAACTGAATTCGGGAAGCAAATAGTGAAACTGAAAAACGAAACCAATTTTTTCATTTCTTACTTCTGCTAGGCGGTCGGGTTTTTTCCCGGTTAAGGTTTCGTTATCAATAATTAATTCTCCTTCGTAATCTGTATCCATGGTCGATAATAAATAGAGCAAAGTAGATTTTCCACAGCCCGATTTTCCAACCAAAGTTAAAAACTCGCCTTGTTTTACATCAAAGGAAATCCCTTCAAGTACTTTAAATTTTATCGGGTCGTAAAAATATTTCCCAATATTATTTGTTTTTAAAACTAAATTCTCTTCCATTATTTCCTGAATATTTCTACCGGATCAACTTTGGCGGCGTTGCGCGCCGGAATAAAACCTGCAGCTGTCGTTACAAACATGCCTATAAATCCACCGATTGCAATTATCGAAGGCTCAAAACGAATTGGAAAAAATCCAATGTCGCCACCAACGTAAACATGACTGACTAAATTTACTAATATGGTAGCAAGCCCGAGGCCGCCACAAGTGCCGAAAAATCCCATGATTACTGCCTCACTCACAAAAATCTTTACAACATCCTTGCCTGAAAAACCTGTCGCTTTTAAAATGGCAATGTCGTTAAGTTTTTGCATGATGGTCATGTTAAGAATATTATATATGCCAAATGCCGCTACTAATAAAATAGCTCCTGAAATCGAACGCATCATAACAGAACGCGTTTTAGCCGCGGCAACAAAAGTTTCGTTCGCTTCTTTCCATTCTTCCACTCTGTAACCACTTATTTTTTCGAACAAAGGCTTGTATTCAACAACTTTATCAGGTTCTTTTATATTGATATAAATATCTGTCACATAATTCGGACCCTCACGGAGCAATTGTTGCGCCGAGGACAAATTCATATAAGATTTTATTTTATCGCTAATTGAATTGCTTGTGGAGAAAATTCCTACCACTTTCATCACTTTACTTGCACCTAATGATGAAATAACTGTGAGGTTATCGTTTAAACGGATATTTAATTTTTCGGCAATACCAACTCCAATTAAAATACCGTTACTTACACTTTCCAGATTTCCGGCTTTGCCTTCAACCATTGTGGTTGCAATATCAAACATGGCATCAGCTTCTTTAATATTGGCTCCTGATGCAACACCGTTCATTTGCGATTTTCCGCTGGTATAAAATAAATTTACGGTTACCCATTGCGCCGCAGTGACAACCTCGGGCTGTTTTTTTATTTCATTGAGAATTTGCTGAGGGTTGAGAAGATTTTTTGTTTTGTTGAGCATTTTAGGATTCACAACCACATTAAGCGCCGATGTGTCTTTTTTAGAGAGTAATGATTTACTTATTTCATCATCTTTATAAACGCGCATATGAGGCATCGAACGGAAAATCTGGTCGTCGAAGAAACGGTTAAAGCCAAGGATAAGGGAATTCAAAAATACAAATGCCGTGATTCCAACCGTTACTCCAAGTGAAGCAACCAAGGTTTGTTTCTTCCGCGAAAGAATGTGCGTTAACGCAATTTCGGTATTTACACCTTTAATCATTTAATACGATCGTTAATGATGGTAGTGTTTTCATCCAAACCGCTCAGCACTTCAACCCATTCGCCTGAAATAAAACCGGGTTTTATAACTACGTCACCTTTTTCTTTAGTCTTTACGACATTGCCATATCCTAAAAATGTTTTTGGGATGACAAGCGCATTTTTTTTGTTAGAAATAATAATGTTGGCCTGTAATTGAGTACCGGAAACATTAAAGTTCACGGCTTCAGTAAAACGGGCTTTGCAAACAAAAGATTGTGAAAATTCATCGAAGGAAGGTACAATTTCACTTATTTCAGCTGCGTAGGTTTTTTCTTTGTCAACGTTTAATTCAATTATGGTTTGCTGACCAACTTTTATTTTAGAAATATTGTTTTCATCAATATTTAGTTTTGCATAAAGTGCCCCCGGATTTCCAATAACTGCAATAATTTCACCGCGACGGACATAATCGCCAACTTCCTTTACTTTTTTATAGACTTTACCGGCTAAAACTGCTTTTACCTCATTATTATCGTTTGCAACTCCGCTAATATCGCGTTGCGATTTCTGAATGATGAGTTGCTGCTCGGTTTGTTGTTTTAATAAGCGGAAATTCTGCCCGGCATTCATGAAATTAGTCCTCGAGTTTTCAAAGGCCAATTTTATATTTTCCAATTCCAGTTTCGAAACACTATTTGTCTGAAATAATTTCTGGTAACGGGCGTGTTGAAGTGAATCCTGCTCAAATTTATCTTTTAGTAATTGTAAATTAGCTTGTGCTTGTTTTAAAGTCGGACCTTCCGGACTTGCATTTTGTGCAGCAATCCCGGTAAGATTTTCTGTACTGGAGGCATTAATTGCATTGGTTTTATTATCAATGATGGCCAGTATTTGTCCGGGCTTTACTTCATCACCATTTTTGAATTTCATTTCCACGATATAGCCTTCGGTTTGCGCAATAATGTTGCATTTATTTTCCGGCTCAAGTGTTCCGGATGCAAAAACAGCTTCAGTAACATCTTTACGCTGTGGTTTTGTTTCACTTGTTTTTTTTCCGCACGAAATAATCAGGCAGGATAACAAAATGGTTAGTATAATACTGTAATTTTTCATTTTAGTGAATTGTTGATTGAAATTTTTGATTTAGCGAATTCTGCTGACGAGAATGCTGAAACTACATTAAGCTGACTGTTCATCATTTCGTTGAAAGCGGTCAGTAAATAATCGGTAGGCAATATTCCTTCTTTATATTGGTTAAGGCTTTTAGTAAAGTTGCTGTTTTTTAAATCGAAGATCTGTTTGGCGGTCTGATAGCCGGATAAAGCTTTTTCGTAATCCAATTCGAGGTTTCTGTTTGATAATTCGGCCTGGAGCTCTGAATGCTTTTCATTTAGGCCTGATATTCTGTAATT
>JAHEYE010000216.1 GCA_023251695.1 Sphingobacteriaceae bacterium
TCCCAAAACAACACTAAACCCAAAGCCTTTTAATATGCCGGAAAATTTTTCTACTTGTGCATCATCCCAAACCGCGCCTGCAGGAGATGTTATTGCTATAGTATCACCTGCTTTTAATCGTTTTGCTTTTAATTTCGGTATTGGGCCCGCTAATTCCTTTAATGGAGAGAACGATTGATTAATTAAAGCCAATGAAGAAAGTATTCCTGCGTTTCTAATAAATTTCCGACGTGAACTCATGTTTAAAGATATTAATCAAATATACTACAAGTTTTCAGGAATGTACTTTTTCCAATCCTCTCCTTCAGCAATTTTCTTAATAAAATCATTTCTTTTAATTAGAAATTTCTCCATGTGACTTTTTACAACAAGAGCCATTGCTATTTTTCCAAAAATCCCTAAAGGAGCTTCCATTTTCAATTCATCTGTCATGATACATCCTTCGCCATTTTTTTTGAAACTATGGAGATGCTGAAATTTTTTAAAAGCACCTTTTTGCATTTCATCAGTAAAATAATTTGGTTTTTCGTACGCGGTAATTTTGGAAGTGAAATGCTGCACGACGCCCAAATGCTTTGCTTCCCATGTAATAACATCATTCAGTTTCACTAGTCCTGATGAAACTCCTGCAATGACCTTCTCATTTGTTGAAGCGGCGCTGCTTTTATGCAGATCAACTGAAAGTGATAATAGAAAGCATCTTTCAATAGGAGCATTTATTTTAGTGTGAAGAATTATTTTAGCCATTAGGTAAACCTTTCCTCTAAATTTTTAATACACTCATCCATTGTTTTATATTTAAACTCAAAACCTTCTTTTATTGCTCTGTCAGAAATTACATTTCTGCTTTTTAAAATTAATTCCGTTTCCGTTTTAATAAAGAAGGCCCCAATTTCTAACATCCATTCAGTGGCGGGCAAACCAAAAGGAACATTTAAGGCTTTTCTGTACAATTGCATCATGTTTTTATTACGAATGGGATTGGGAGCAGCCACATTATAAGGACCTGCGGCATTTTTGTTATTGATTAACCACTCAATCATTCTACAAAAATCTTCTTCGTGAATCCAACTTACAAATTGATTCCCATTACCCATCTTTCCACCGAGAAAACGTTTGGTTAATTTTCTTAGAACAGGAAATACACCTGCCCTTTTACCCATCACCATTGAGATGCGGAGATTTATTTTTCTCGTCTGCAGTGTTTGCGCTTCATTGAAAACTTTTTCCCATGCTTTGCAGACTTCAACAGAGAATCCTTCACCTACTTCACCGTCAATTTCTGTCATCACTTTATCTTCACTAAATCGATAATAGGTTGCCGAGGCCGCATTCATCCAAATCTTTGGAACATCTTTACAATTGGCAATGGCTTTTCCTAATACCGCTGTTGAATCCAATCGGGAGGAAAATATTAAGGCTTTGTTTGCGGCTGTGTACTGACAATCAACACTTTTACCACACAAATTAATAACGCAATCGGCACCTTCTAAATGTTGTGACCAATCGCCAATAGTTTTTGCATCCCACAAAACATATTTTACATTGGTGGTGTTTTTATGAGGGGTCCGGGCAAGAATAATATACTCATCAAATTTATTTCCGAAATAATGAATGAGTGCATCACCTAAAAATCCCGAACCGCCTGCTATAACTAACTTTTTCATGGTCTTAAATTTTAATTCTGTTCGTTAATGTTTGTTGTTTGGATTTGTTGTGCTTTAGGTTTTGGCAACATCAGCATGATGAAAAAATTAAGGAACAATAATAGGCCTAAAATTAAAGTAAAACTACCGAGTTTTATAGCTAATTCTTCGATAGTTTGCTGAGTAGTGTGCAAATAATCGTACACCATCCGGTTATTTTCCCAACGTGGATTTTCACGGATACGCATTTTTAAGAATGAAGTTCCGAAAGCCAGAAGATAAAAACCTGTCTGCAATAAATTATTAGTTGCAGCAGCGGTGAGATCGCGGCCTTTGAACGCATCAATTAAAAATACTTTTGAGTTTTTGTGGAGCGTCTTTGCGATCCAAATACTTAAGCCAAGGGTTACAGGTATGTAAACCAGATAGGCAATTACATTGTAGTTCATGACGTTTTGTTTTGTGTCCGCTTTACAACGGGCTGGTTAATATTCCGTTTATTGGTAATCATATTTACTATTTTGGGAACAAAGAGCATGTTCAGGAAATGAACAAAGCCCAATGAAGTATAAATAATACCTGTTGTGTGCGTAATGAATTCAACCACATCGGTAAAATTTAAAAGCGTTTCGCAAGTGTTTAAAAAGTAAAAAGCAAAGCCAGAGTTAACGAGACAATATCCTGCATAAAGAAAATTATTCGAAGCCTCACCCATGTGTTTGTCGGTACATTCTGCAAACAAATAATCTTTTCCATTGCTATGAAGGATCTTCCCGACCCATAAAATGGTAAGGAGACAAAGTGAGAGGTAAATTATATATGCAGTTATATTGTACATTTTCTATTTTCTTATTAAACTTTCAATAATTATTGAAACATATTTGTAAATTTTTTTAGGTTGTGAAAGCTTTTTTAAGATCGATTATGCTAATTACAAGATAATATAGAATTGGAATCCATCCGGCCGAAGCTACAATAACAACCTCTTCATCACCAAACGAATTAAACTTGCTCGAGAATAAAAAGCCTATCCATACCATGAAACAAATTACGACCAGAATCCAGTAGATACCATGTAGCCATCCGAATGTTTTGTTAACCAATTTAAGAATACTTGTAACAAAAGCGTGTATTATTTGATAAATTCCGAACATAGCTTCAGTAATAAAAACAATTATGAGAATATCATCGTTTAGTCTGCGGTCATTTAATCCGTTTGCTTTGTCCTCCGAATAACAAAGAATAATTGTTGCAATGGCACCGAGTAAACCCAGCACTTGTACAATCACATTTATTATTCTGGTTACTTTCATTACTTGAATAATTTAAATAAAGCACTAACTATTGCGTTCTCATCTAATTTTATTGCTTTATCAAAAGCAAAATCAGCTTTCTCCACTACTCTTTCAATATTTGTTACGGCTTCAACAAATGCTTTATGTTTTTTATCGTTTTTGTCGCCTTTAACTGCTTTCAATTCTTCCAAAGCATTTAATACCGGTTCAATTTCGCGTTTGCGACGCTCTTTAATAATTTGTTTAGCTACTTTCCAGATATCTTTTTCAGCTATAAAAAAATCTTTGCGGTCGCCGCTCTTTAATTCTTTATACGCCAAACCCCAATCTAAAAGATCACGCAGATTCATATTAGCATTACCACGCGAAATTTTTAATTGATCCATTACATCTTCGGTACTTAATGCATCCGGACTAATTAATAATAAAGCGTGTACTTGTGCCATGGTGCGGCTGATGCCCCAACTGCTGCCCAGAGTTCCCCAGGTTTGAATGAATTTATCTTTTGCTTCGTGGTAGTTCATAATCTTAAATCTAAAGTAAATGTACATCAAACTTCCTTAACTTTCAATAATTATTGAAAGTTTTATTAACAAGAAATCAACTTTTAGGGCTAATAGGCTGATTCACTAATAATTATTTATCTTTGCGCTCATGCCTTTTTCGGGAAAAACCGTAGCTTTTCATACACTCGGATGTAAATTAAACTTCTCCGAGACTTCAACTATAGCACGATTAATGGTAGAGAAAGGCTTTCATAAAGTAGATTTTCCGAAACCAGCCGATGTTTATGTTATTAACACCTGCTCCGTTACCGAGAATGCAGATAAAGAATGTAAGCAAATTGTAAAGCAAGCTTTGAATAACAACCCTGAAGCGTTTGTAGCAATTGTGGGTTGTTATGCCCAATTAAAACCTGAAGAGATTGCAAAGATTGAAGGTGTTGATGTTGTGTTGGGTGCGACTGAAAAATTCAAACTTTTAAACTATATCAACTTTAGTAAAAACGATTCTACCCAAATTCAGGCTTGTGAAATTGCTGATGCTGATTTTTTTGTGGATGCCTATTCGGTTGGTGACAGAACCCGTTCGTTTTTAAAAGTGCAGGATGGTTGCGATTATAGCTGTACATTTTGCACCATTCCATTAGCCCGTGGTAAAAGCAGAAGTGATAGTATTGAGAATGTTGTCGCCAACGCCAATAAAATTGCAGCCAATGGTGTTAAAGAAATTGTTTTAACGGGTGTAAACATTGGTGATTTTGGTTATGGCAGGGATATTGATGGCGATGTAAAAAAGCAAAAAGAAAAAAACTTTTTAGACTTAATAAAAGAATTAGAAAACGTAGAGAATGTTGAACGTTTCCGTATTTCATCCATAGAGCCGAACTTATTAAAAGATGAAATAATAGAATTTGTTGCCAAGTCAAACCGTTTTATGCCTCACTTTCATATTCCTTTGCAAAGCGGAAATAATAATGTGTTAAGAAAAATGAAACGTCGGTATTTGAGAGAATTATATGCCGACCGCGTATCAAAAATAAAATCACTCATGCCGGATTGTTGTATTGGTGTGGATGTGATAGTTGGTTTTCCCGGTGAGACTGAAGAACAATTTTTAGATACTTATAATTTTATTAATGGTCTAGATGTTTCTTATCTGCATGTATTCACTTATAGCGAGCGTGATAATACAGAGGCTATCTTAATGGAAAATCCGGTTCCGATGGCCGAACGTAAGCGTAGAAATAAAATGTTACGCATTTTGTCAGCAAAAAAACTCCGTGCCTTTTACGAATCACAATTAGGTAAAACCTCAACCGTTATTTTTGAACATGAAAGCAAAGGTGATTTTATGTTTGGCTTTACAGAGAATTATGTAAAAGTAAAACACCCCTACTCTGCCGAATCAGTAAATACGTCTTTACAAATTACTTTAGATAGTTTTGATGAGGAAGGGAATGTTGTTGGAAAAGTAAGCGAAACGGTTTTAGCTTAACTCAAATGCCAAAAATAATTTTGAGGGAATTCTATTTCCGGTTTCTCTTTAAATATCCCAAACACGGCACTTCCGCTTCCGCTCAATGAAGCATAAAGCGCTCCTGAATCATAAAGTTGTTGCTTTAGTTTTTCAATCTCAGGGTACTTTTTGAAAATACTTTTCTCAAAATCATTGACTAACTCATTTTTCCAAGTTTCAATTGGCTGGGTGATAATTTCCTTAATTGATTTTTTTGGAATTACCGGAACAGCATTTTCGTAAGCGCCTTTGGTATCACAATGAATCCCCGGGTAAACCACCAAAATATGATACTTACTTAGATCAACTTTAACATTTTCAAATTCATCCCCTTTGCCTTTGGCAAAAACAGGGGTATTTTCTATAAAAAAAGCGCAATCAGACCCCAGTTTCCGGGCCATTTCTGTTAATTTTTCTGTTGATAAGTTGAGTTTTAGCTGTTTATTGGCCAATTTCAGGAAAAAAGCAGCATCTGAACTCCCTCCGCCTAATCCCGCTCCCATTGGTAAAACCTTATGCAAAAACACCTTTAATGGGGGTAATTTACGGTTTTCTGAAAGTAGCTTATACGCCTTAAAAACGATGTTTTCCTCTGTATTTCCCTCTACTTTAATCCCTGAAATAAAGAGTTCAAAAGGGCTATCACCTCCCACAATAATTTCAAGGGCATCCGTCCATTTTACAGGGTAAAATACAGTCTCGATGTTATGGAAGCCATCTGAACGTTTCTCAGTGATATTCAGGCCTAAATTTATCTTACAAGCAGGGAAATCGATCATTTTTTGGCAAATTTTGGCTCTATAAATATTTTTCACTAAATTGCATCAAATTATTTAAAAAGCATAACCATGAAAAATAAAAAGTTCAACCTTGGTTTAACACTATTACTTACAAGCTCTTTATTACTTACAAATTGTACTAAGAACAAAACAAACGATCCTCCTGTACCCGATAACAATACGCAAAGTACAGCTGACCTTGTTGAATTACAAATGATCATGGGCGATATTATTGAAATGGCCGGTCAGGGTCACGATGCAACCGGTATTAGTCCTTATTTAAGCTCAACATTAACAGCTGTTA